>CAIKVF010000035.1 GCA_903830745.1 uncultured Actinomycetes bacterium
CAGAGCAGAAAGTGAAGAAGTAATCATGGGACGCAAAATTCTTTTCATTACAACCGACCAACAGCGCTACGACACAGTTGGCGCAAACGGCGGAACAATTGCGCGCACACCAGTTGTCGACAAGCTCGCTGCAGAAGGCATTCGCTACGAACGCTGTCAGCCTTCGTCCGTTGTCTGCATGCCGTCACGTGCTTCAATGCTGACTGGTCAGTTTCCAACCACGCACGGCGCATGGATGAATGGTGTTGCGCTTCGCGTAGACGCTCCTTCATTCGCTGAAGAGCTCCATGACGCTGGGTACGCAACTGCCCTTATTGGTAAGTCACACTTTGAGCCATTCCTGGATGTATTCGGGCGCTTTGCAGAGAACTCATTTGCGCAACTTGGTATTCCAACAATTGAACAGCCTTGGTTCGATGGTCGCATGGGTCCTCACCGTGGATTCGATCACATGGAATTTGCCACGCACGGTATTGCTCGCACCCTGCACTACGGAAAGTTCATCACTGAAGAACACCCTGAGTACTTGACTAGTTTTTACCCGAACTTGAACATGCAACTGAATGTCAATGACATGGGTGGCGGTGACACTGGCGCAGTACAGGCATGGTCGAACGACATCCCAAGAGAGCTGTATCACACAGACTGGATTGCTGATCGAACAATTAACTGGCTAGAACAACAGAACGAAGACTCTGACTGGTTCTGCTGGATGAGTTTTCCCGACCCTCATCATCCGTGGGATCCACCAAAGTCTGAAGTTGGGCGCATTGATTGGAAGGACGTTCCGCTTCCTGAGAACTATCCAGAAGCAGCATCAGAGCGTGAAGCACTTCTTGACCAGAAGGCCGCGCACTGGCGTCTATGGTACGACGGCAAGTTAGTAAGTAACTACGAAGCACCAAAGCACTGGGTACCAGCGTCACTTACTGCTGATCAACTTCGAGAAATCACTGCGCTTAACGCAGTAGAGATTGAACTCATTGACGAAGCGATTGGTCGTGTACTTAAGACCATCGAAGCCAAGGGTTGGACAGATGATGTGGACATTGTCTTTACAACTGACCACGGTGAATTAGGTGGCGACTTTGGTCTTCTCTTTAAGGGTGCGTATCACGTTGACGGTCTCATGCGTCTGCCACTTATTTGGAAGCCTGCTCCTTCGTCAAATACTTCACCGGCAGTTGTTAGCGCTCCTGTAAGTCTCGTATCTCTTGCGGCAACGTTTATGGAAGTTGCTGGACTACCTACACCTGAGTACGTAGAAGCCGGACCGTTGCCAGTAAATAACGAAGACGCGAAGCAGCGAAACTTTGACGCGACTATTACCGAGTGGGATTCAGACCTCTTTGGAGTCTCTGTGCACGTTCGTACCGCACTTACAAATGAATTCATGCTGACGCGTTACCAAAAGGGAACTGTTCATGACGGCAGCGAAGGCGAGCTCTACAACTTGATTGATGACCCGCTCCAGCGTGTGAACCTCTTTAATGACCCGGCCTACGCCGCTGTCCAGGCGGAACTAGACGAGCGCCTTAGAAGTCACGAAGAACGCCCAGCAGATAGGGCCACGCCGGGCATTGTGGTGGCGCCGGTCTAATAGGCAGGTAGCGTGGTCTCTATGTCTGAGACCGTTATTCATGGATTACCAATTGACCCAGTCGAGCAGTTTCGCTCGGCACCACTGCCTGTCTTTGAAAAGAAGGGCGACTACACCGACATCATCTACGAAGTAGGTGAGGGGATTGCTCGCATCACCATCAATCGTCCAGAACGTCGTAATGCATTTCGCCCACAAACACTGTTCGAACTAGAGCGCGCATTCTCAGTTGCTCGTGACGACATCTCTGTGGGTGCAATCATCCTCACTGGTGCTGGACCTGACGCATTCTGTAGCGGTGGCGACCAGAAGATTCGTGGCAACGATGGATACATTGGTGACGACGAAGTCGCAAAGCAGGGCGTAGGTCGACTTAACGTTCTTGATCTTCAGATTCAGATTCGCCGCCTTCCAAAGCCAGTGATTGCACAAATCGCTGGTTACGCAATTGGTGGAGGCCACATTCTTCACCTCGTATGTGACCTCTCTATCGCCGCAGACAATGCACGCTTCGGACAAACCGGCCCAATGGTTGGATCATTCGACGGTGGATACGGTTCATCGCTCCTTGCACGCACTCTTGGAATCAAGCGCGCAAAAGAAGTGTGGTTCTTGTGTCGTCAGTACGACGCGCAGACCGCTTATGACTGGGGCCTTGTTAACACTGTTGTTCCACTGGCAGATCTTGAGAAAGAAACAATTGCGTGGTGTCGCCAGATCTTGACGCTTTCACCAATGGCTCTACGTATGTTGAAGGCAGGATTCAATGCTGCTGAAGACGGACTCGCTGGTGTACAGCAACTTGCTGGTGACGCCACAATGTTGTTCTACATGTCTGAAGAAGGACAAGAAGGCCGTAATGCTTTCGTAGAACACCGTAAGCCTGATTTCTCAAAGTTCCCGAAGCGTCCATGAGCGAAGCTCCAGGCAGCGTAAAGCGCTGGGTACTGGCAGCACGTCCACGCACACTTCCTGCAGCAATCGTGCCGGTCGCCATTGGTGCGACACTTGCTCGACCACTCAGCATTGAGTGGGTCAACACAGTGCTCTGCGCAGTTGTTGCACTCGCACTACAAATTGGTGTTAATTATGCCAATGACTACTCTGACGGCATCAAAGGAACTGACGAAGTACGTGTTGGTCCATTTCGTTTAACCGCATCCAAGCTCGTTCCGGCAAAAGCAGTTCGCAATGGAGCCTTCGCCTGGTTCTTTGTCGCGGCTCTTGCTGGACTAGAGCTCAGCGCACGAACATCGTGGTGGTTTGTGCTTGTTGGACTAACTGCAATCATCGCTGCGTGGTTCTACACCGGAGGACCGAAGCCGTATGGCTACATGGGACTGGGAGAAGTATTCGTACTTGTTTATTTCGGGTTCGTGGCGACTGTTGGTACCGCCTACGCGCAGCATTTACACATTGCACCTAAGGCCTGGTGGTTTGGTCTTGCTGCGGGAGCCATGGCATGTGCGCTGTTAGAAGCAAACAACATGCGCGACATCACTGGCGACCAGGAATCTGGAAAGAAGACCCTTGCGGCACGACTTGGTCGTGACAAGGCTAAGTGGCTCTACGTACTTTGCATGGCGATGATTTTTGATGGCCTTGCATTAGGTGGTCAGTGGTTTACTGCGGTACTGGCACTCGTTGTTTACTACCCAGCGATGCGACTGGCATTTTCAAACAAGCAAGGTCGAGAAC
>CAIKVF010000036.1 GCA_903830745.1 uncultured Actinomycetes bacterium
ATGCGTTATGAAACTAGTAAAGCGATTCGAGGTCTAGGAAGCTCAGGTCGAAGCTCACTTGCAATGACCAAAGCTTCTTCGGGATCAAACGCCATTACAAGTTGTTGCTCCATGCCTTTATAGAAGTCACCCCAAATGACTCGAAAGAGGACTCGTTCAGCACTAGACACGTAACAACAGTATCTGACGTATGTAGGTATAAGGCCGATAATGTACGTTATGTAAAGTTATAAATACGTTGAAACATAAGGACATTCGAACCTTTTTGCATAACGCTTCCCTGACTTGTCTCCAAGTAGTTTTAGAACGCAATGAATACTCGCCGCGCAGTTACTCCAAAGATGTTTTTTACATCGATTGCTGTCGTGGCTCTTGGTGGATTCGTTGGAACAATTATTCGAGACGTTTTAATGAAGCTCCAGCCGGCTGCGAACCAGTCAACGTGGGTCTCACATATCCCCTGGGTTCTTGCCGCCATCAATATTTCTGGCATCTATCTAGCCACAAAACTGCTCGTTGGGCCGCTTAGAGATAAGCATTTTGATAATCCCAATCGTTTACTACTAATCACAGGGCTGCTAGGTGGGTACACGTCCTATTCGGCGATTTTCGTCACTTTGTCAGGAATCTGGCACCTGAGTGTGCCGGCTGCATTTTTAACCTTCTCCTGCCTGTTCATTTTGAGTCTTTTTTCGGGATGGCTCGGACTTCAGGGGGCGAAGAAATGATTCTCCTTCTCGTAGGAGTTTTTGGAGCACTTGGTTGCGTAGTTCGCTTCCTTATGGAGTTCGCTGTTCGCCTTCGTCACCCTACGCAGCGACCATTTGGAACCGTTGCCGCAAATGTGATCGGAACTGGTCTTGCTGGGTGGGCAACGTACAAGCTCACTGGAACTAATGACGCACACATCCACCAGGTCATAACTTCGGGATTTTGCGGGGGACTTACAACGGCCTCCTCCGCGTTCGCAATTCCGGTTATCCTCGCTCGTACGCACCATTGGAAGTATTCGCTGGCGCTACTGATCACTACCCCCGTGGTGGGATCAGTTTGTTTTGTAATAGGTATGTCACTCGCACATTAAGGAGAAGAAGATGGAATTAAAAGACAAGGTAGCCGTCATTACTGGTGCAGCTTCAGGAATTGGACTTGCAACTACGAAGCGTTTTCTCGCCGAAGGCATGAGCGTTGTCATGGTTGACATTGAAGAGCCAGTCCTAATGCGCGAAGCAAACGAACTCATCACCGCAGGCGAAAAAGTAACCGCAATTGTTTGTGACGTTGCTGACGCCTCTGCAGTATTCAAAATGCGCGACGAAGTACTCGCTAAGTATGGAACTGTGCACGTAATCTTCGCTAACGCGGGCGTTGCATCCGGAAAGCCAATCAAGGCAGAACGCCCAACTGGTTGGGACTGGGTAATTGGAGTAAACGTCCTCGGCGTTGGATACACAATCAGTGCATTCATTCAAAACCTCATTGACCAAAATGAAGGTCACGTTGTCGTCACAGCTTCTGAAGCCGGACTCACCTCTTCACCAATGCTTGGTAGTTACCACGTGTCTAAATACGCAATGGTCGGACTCTCTGAGTCACTCTCTATGGAGCTCGAAGGCACCAACGTGAATGTCACTTGCCTATGCCCTGAGTTTGTAGACACCCAAATCTTCAACTCAACTCGTAATGCCCCAGCCGTTGCAGAAATGCCACCGCCAGCAGGAACC
>CAIKVF010000037.1 GCA_903830745.1 uncultured Actinomycetes bacterium
GCGGACGAATTGTGAGTGAATCATGATTCGTACTGCTCTGCTTGTCTGCGCAAAAGATCTTCGTATTGAAATGCGTAGTCGTGTGCTCTTATGGCAAGTGTTGCCCTTTGGAGTCATGGCACTACTGCTCTGTGGAATTGCACTTGGTCCTGCGCGCGCGGGCAACTCTTCAGCGGGACCAGGTCTGTTCTACTTAGTGACATTGCTTGTTGCTCTACTCATGATTAATCGCAGTCAGTCTGTTGAGAAGACTCCCGGCACGAAGGCTTCAGTCGCCACCTTGGGACTCGATCCGGCTGGTGTATTTTTGGGTAAGTCGCTGGCACTTGCTATCGAACTCTGGGTAACTGGAATCATCTTGCTCGCAGGTTCAGTCTTGGTCCTTCACACGAGCCTTCACGGGGCGATTTTGGCCTTGCCGAGTGTCGTTGTGACACTTGCTGCGCTAGCCGTGGCGGGGACTTTGTACGGTGCTCTCACCTCGGGTGGAGACGGGGCAGCGACCCTGCTTCCGGTCCTAGCTCTTCCAGCATTTGCTCCATTACTTATTGCTGGTGAACGCTCATTTAGTGCTGCGCTAAATCACGGTGGAATCTGGCGATGGTGGCTTATTTTGAGCGTCGCATTGGCCGTGTACTCAGCAATTGGAATTCTCCTTTACGGTGTTCTAGAGGAATCATGATGAAACAGCTCTCCCAACGACTTTTCGGACCGCTCACACTCATTCTTATGGGTGTGAATCTTGTCCTCGGACTATGGGTGGTTCCACCTGACAAAGTGCAAGGCGAACTTGCGCGCCTTGTTTACATTCACCCATCTGTTGCGTGGGTAGCGCTCTATGTTTCCTTCGGCACCGCAGCAATTTCGAGTGCTCTGTATTTATGGAAGCGCACACGCTCAGTTGTTATGGACAGAGTTGCACACTGTGCAATGGAAGTCAGTGTTGTCTTCATTGCGCTCACACTCATTACTGGATCGATCTGGGGTCGCCCCGCGTGGGGAGTGTGGTGGGCCTGGGACGCGCGACTCACGTCAAGCGCAATTTTTGGAGTCTTGGCACTCGGGTACTTAGCGCTACGTCGAGCTAACGACGAAACAGAACTTCGTGCACGAAGAAGCGCAGTGTTCGCAGTACTCGTTGCGATCAATGTTCCAATCATTCACTTCTCGGTGCAGTGGTGGAAGACGTTGCACCAAGGCGCGACTGTTTTTACTTCAAACCGCACGTTGCTCATTCACGGTATTCAGGCGTGGACGTTGCTCATTAGTTTCATTGCCTTCACGATGTTGTTCTTCTGGTTACTTCGTTACCGCTACCGCCTCGAAGTACTGCGCGAAAATCTTGCTGGTGCCTCACTTGAAGAAGCGCTCAGTGCTCGTAGACGTGAAGGGACACAGTCATGAACTACGTCTACTGGGGATACGGATTCACGTACGTAGGACTTGCTCTTTATGTTTTTTCAATCTGGTGGCGAGGACGACGTGTCGGACGCTGACGCAATAAATGAACTCAGTCCGGTCGCTCCACCCGCAACAAAGAAACGAAACCGCACGAGGTCTATTGGAGTAATTGTCGTTCTGCTTCTCGCAATCGTTGCACTACTCAGCCAGGGAATCCTTCACTCGCTTAATTACTTCGAGACAGTTGACCAAGTTCTCGCCAAGCGTGCATCTTTCGGAACTGAAACAATGCGCCTAGAAGGTGTTGTTAAGTCTGGCTCAATCGTTCGCACATCGACTGGTGCTTCGTTCTACGTCACTGGGTCAAAGGGCGAAGTATTTGTAAAGTCGAACGGAACACCACCACAGTTGTTCCAAGACAACATCCCTGTTGTGGTCGTAGGTCACTTCACGACAAAGACTTCAATGAATTTTGCTGGATCGCAAATCATGGTCAAGCACACGGCTTCATACATTGAAAAAAATCCCAACCGCGTCAAAGCACCGAATGGATCAGTTCGATGATTTCCTGGGTAGGTCGAATTGCGCTCTACGTAGCCTTCTTCGCAGCCATTGGTGGCATCACTAATCAAGCGCTAGCGCTTAAGTCAAAGAAGCCAAGTCACTCACTGGCGTGGGCGCTACTTCTACTTGCAGGAATAGCTGTTGCCGTTGGTGACATGCAGACAGCACTTATTACGCACAACTTCTCTCTCGCGTACGTTGCGGAGAACAATGCAACGTTTACGCCACTCATTTATTCAATTACTGGAATGTGGTCAGCACTCGAAGGCTCGCTTCTTCTCTGGTCGCTTATTCTGAGCATTCTGACCGTTGCGGTCATTTATTACTACCGCCGAGAGTCCGATGACGCCGTTGTCTCTTGGGCCACGATTGTTTTGTTTGTGGTCGGCGGATTCTTTTTGCTCATCATGGCCGGACCTGCTGATCCGTTCCTGCAAAACACTGCGAAGGTATTACAAGGTGCTGGTCCAAATGCACTGCTGCAGAACAATCCACTCGTAGCTATTCACCCGCCGCTGCTGTACTCAGGGTTTGTTGGTTTTACTGTTCCATTCGCCTTCGCTATTGCCATGCTTATTACAGGTCGGGTGCAAGAGCACTGGCCACTCGAGCAACGTCGCTGGACGGTGCTCGCGTGGGGACTGCTCAGTGTTGGCATTGTTCTCGGTGCTTGGTGGAGTTATCAAGTTCTTGGCTGGGGAGGATTCTGGGGCTGGGACCCAGTTGAAAATGCAGCACTACTGCCGTGGCTAACGGCGACTGCCTACATTCACTCAGTAATTGTGCAGGACCGTCGAGGGCTCTTTCGTGTTTGGAATCTTTCACTCGCCGTTGCGACGTTCTCACTAACTGTGCTTGGAACGTTCTTCACGAGGTCTGGAGTTCTAGTCAGCGTGCACGCATTCTCTGCAAGCACGCTCGGCCCGCTACTCGTCGGGTTCTTCTTTTTCAGTCTGGCAACTGGACTCGGGCTCATTGCGTGGCGAGGGGACAGACTTCGCTCACCAGTTGGTGTTGATCACCCACTCTCTCGAGAAGGGCTCTTCGTTGCGAACAATGTGTTGTTCGTCGGGTTCGCAATTGTGGTGCTCCTTGGCACGGTATTCCCGCTTCTCTACCAGGCAGTTAACGGAGGACAAGTAACAGTAGGAACGCCGTACTTCGCGACCATTGCGGCTCCTATGAGCATTGTCTTGTTATTTCTCATGTCTCTTGCTCCACTGGTGAGCTGGCGCAC
>CAIKVF010000038.1 GCA_903830745.1 uncultured Actinomycetes bacterium
ACCGTGACTTTGTTCGTTTCGTAACGCACGTTGAAGCAACACCAACGCCTTCGACAAACGATGACGCCGGACTTGCCCGCGCCCAGACAAATGCGAATGAAGTTGCCCCAGGGGCGACTGAACTTCCAGCTCACAAGGCTGGCGAAAAGGCACTGCCAAAGCAGGGCGACAAAATTGGTCGCAATGAACCGTGCTGGTGCGGAACTGGCAAGAAATTTAAGCAGTGCCATGGCCGACCATAAGGCTGAGAACGCAGTTCGCGAAGCGTCAAGCGCACTCGCTGCACTCGAAGTTCGCTGGAATGCGGCAAAAGACTATTTAAAAATTGATCAGAGTCGCGAACGTCACGCAGCATTAAGCGCTGAAGCAGAAGACCCAAATCTTTGGAATGATCAAGATCACGCTCGTGCAGTCACGACCGAACTGGGTCGACTCAACAATGACTTAGCTGCGTTCGACGCGCTACGTTCAGCGCTTGATGATGGAGAAGTGCTCGCAGATTTTTCTCGTGATGCACTTTCATCTGGTGAAGATCTCGCAATTCTTGATGAGCTAACTGGAACTGTTACAAAACTTGAACAGGCTATTAGTGCGCTTGAGACGCAGAGTCTCTTCAGTGGACCTTATGACCAGAACGACGCAATTGTCGAACTGCACGCTGGTGCCGGTGGAACTGATGCGCAGGACTGGACCGAGATGCTGATGCGCATGTATTCACGCTGGGCGGAGCGTCGTGGTTTTGCGGTTGAATACGACGAAGTAACTGAAGGACAAGAAGCAGGCCTACTTTCTGCGACATTCATTGTTAAAGGTCGCTTTGCCTACGGGTGGCTAAGTGCAGAGCGCGGCGTGCACCGTCTCGTTCGAATCAGCCCCTTTGACTCACAAGCACGTCGCCAAACAAGCTTCGCGAGCTTTGAAATCACTCCAATGCTTGATGATGGTGCTGATGAAGTTGAGATTGATGAAAAAGATCTACGCGTTGATACCTATCGTGCGTCTGGGGCTGGTGGTCAGCACATCAACAAGACTGACTCTGCAGTTCGCATCACACACATGCCTTCGGGCATCGTGGTGAGTTGTCAGAATGAACGCTCTCAACACCAGAACCGTGACCGTGCCATGCAGATCTTGGAAGCGAAGCTTGCAGAAAAAGCACGCAGTGAACGTCAGGCTGAAATGGATGCACTGAGCGGTAACCGTGGCGAGAATGCTTGGGGATCACAAATTCGAAGCTATGTACAGGCTCCGTATCAACTCGTAAAAGATCACCGAACCGACTTTGAAACTGGAAACGTTGAATCAGTACTTGATGGCGACCTCGATGGCTTCATGGAAGCAGAACTTCGTCGTCAACGCGCTCGTTCGTAAAAGATAAATAAATTGATTAAATAGTTCTTGTCGCGACCGTTGTGTCGTGTGAAAGTGCGTGAAATAATCAAAATCATTGAAGATGATGGGTGGGTAGAAGTTCGTCAAACTGGAAGTCATCGACAATTTAAACATCCGATGAAGAGTGGTGGTGTGACTGTCGCTGGACAACTAAGCCGTGACTTGCCCATTGGGCTTGCACGTGCCATCATTAAACAAGCCGGACTCAATCAGAGGAAATCATGACTCAGTACACAATAATTATTGAAAAAGCTGGGGATAATTTTGCGGCGTATGCTCCTGATGTGCCAGGTTGCGTGGCCGCAGCAGACACGGTTGAAGAAACTCGTGAGCTTATGCAAGAGGCGCTTGCTCTACACATAGATATGTTGCGTGAAATGGGTGAAGAAGTACCAACTCCTCATGTACAGGCAGCAGTCGTACAGGTCGCTTGAAATCTAAGAATTCTAATGTGCCTTTAATTGCTGAGATTTTTGGCACCGAATACATAGTTGGTCAAAGTAGAATGGTTGCTACGTAGATATAAGTGTTTTTACATTTATCAATTGACCCAAGGGGGTGACCGTGATTCGTTTTGAGAATGTTTCAAAGACGTACAAGAACGGTACGCACGCCCTTAAGGACGTTTCGCTCGACATTGAAAAGGGTGAATTCGTATTCCTCGTTGGATCTTCAGGATCTGGAAAGACAACTTTCCTACGGCTGCTCCTTCGCGAAGAGACTCCAGATCAGGGGCGCATCCTTGAAGCTGGACGCGACATTGGTGACTTGCCGAAGTGGCGAGTGCCAT
>CAIKVF010000039.1 GCA_903830745.1 uncultured Actinomycetes bacterium
ACCGTCGTGAAGATGGTGCGTACTGGACTGGTATTGCGTACCCTGACGCAGTTACGTTCCCTCACGCAGAAACTTCTAGTTACACCTCAGCGGCAATTATTTTGGCCGCGGACGCACTCAGTTCATGTTCACCAGCTGCTGGACTATTTCGCCACGAAGTACTCGGCGAACCACTTGACCTTCCTGAACCAGGATGTCGAATTAATTAACTCGGCGAAGTACGCGAAGCGATCCTTCGTCACCGATCTCTTCGAATTCTCCACTCTCAAGGGCGGCTAGATAAATCTCGTATGGTGGACGCCCACCGTCTGCTGGATTTGGGAATACGTCGTGGATGAGCAGTAGTCCGCCACTAACAATCTTTGGCGTCCATGCTTCGTAATCTGCCCAAGCAACTTCTTTGCCGTGACCGCCATCAATAAAGAGAACGTCGAGTGGTTGCGCAAAATGCTTGGCTACAACAATTGACGGCCCAACTAGACCTACAACGGTGGCTTCAAGTTTGGCGTCAGCAATTGTTCGCTGCCAGGTGGGAAGGGTATTGAGTCTTCCGTCGACTGCGTCAACGAGAAGTGGGTCAAAGTGTTCCCATCCAGCTTGGTTCTCTTCACTCCCGTGGTGATGGTCTAGTGAATAGAGCACTGCACCGGTTTCTTCCGCAGCGCTGCCAATGAAAACTGCTGACTTTCCGCACCAAGCACCAACTTCGAGCCACGTTCCACCAGAGTGCTTTTCTCCGTGAGCACGAGCGTATTCGTGCAGGGCCAGACCTTCATTGGTTGGCATAAAACCTTTTACGCCTTCGGCGAAAGCGAGAAGTTCTGAGCGACGACTCATCCAGCGATTAACTTAGCGACGGAATAAATGCCAAGACCGGCAAAGACAATTCCACCGGCGTACCTAATTTTTTGTAGTGAGAACTTCTTCACCAGGAACTGTCCACCATAGACACCGACAATTTCCACGAGAATAAGTCCAATTGATGATGCGAAGAAGACCGCAATCGGCAGGTGTGTTTTTGCCGTTAGGTTCGCCGCCTGAATTTGAGTGATGTCACCAAATTCACCAACGAAAATAACACTGAAAGCAACAGTTAACTCTTTCCACCAGGTTCCAGACTTTTCAACCGATCCCTCTTCTTCACCCTTCTCTTCCTCAACTTTTTCTGGGACGAAGAGCAAGTAAGCAGCTCCACCTAAAAACAAGACAGCGATCGTGATGTCTTTAATCGTCGTTGGGAAAGATGCAATGACTTGTCCAGCAGCACACGCTATGGCCATATGGATTACAAGTGCGGAGCTTGCGCCAATGAGTACAGGTATGGGTCGAGCCTTAGTGGCCATAACGATTGTTGCTATAAACGATTTATCGGGTAACTCAATAATGAAAAAGAGCCCAATGATGAATAAGAAATACCCGATGCTCATGTACTTAGCCTAGAACTGTGAGCGCATTGCTTTTGTGAATGCAATTCCTACGTGCATGCGCTCAATTTCTTGGTCGACTGTCTTCTGTCGACCAGCAAGTGCGTGCTCGTTGTGGAACTTTTCAACCTCACGTGAGAATGCTTCATCAGTCACGTAGGTAGACACTCCAACGGCGAGTCGTGCGTGGGCGCTTGAAGGGAATCGGTCCATTGCTTCGTCCCATCGCTTTGCAATGACCTTCCACACAGCTGGACCTGAGACACGATTACGACTGTAGAAACCAAGCATCATTCCACCATCTTGGTTACGGAATGTTGAGTAACACATTTCGGTGGCACGTAGCAGCAACGTCTCATCAGTAAAGAATCCAAGTGCCATGCGGTAGTTGTTTTCGTCCTGTGGCGTTGCGGCGTTCTGGCAACGCTTCCAGAATTCATCAAAGTCTGCTGCTTGACCCTGCTCACCAATAACGCGAAGTACTGGAATCAGGATGTCACCGTGAATTTTGCCGGCGTCAAAACGCTTACGTGCCTCAGCAATTACTGCTTGGTTCTTCGCAACACTTCCTAGTGTTCCAATTGCGAGTCCACGTGCCTTGCCGTCGAAGGTGTCTTCGTTTGGCTTAGGGTCCCAACCGAATGCTTCGAGAACAGGGGCGAAGATGTCATTTGCGAATGCAGCAATTTTTGGTCTCTGCTCATCGGTGAGAACACGATTCAGCATTTCAATTGCGGCGGCCACAGTTTCTAGAGAAGCAACTTCTCTAAACGGTGCTGCACTTCGTGCAAGTTCTTCAAAGCTCGCCCATGTGATCTGGCCTGCAAAGAGTGCAGCCCATGCGTCAAGCAGGATGTTTGCGCGGTCAACTTTGTCGAGTTCTCCGAATCGTGCAGCGATTGCAGATGTTTCTGCTGCGCCGTAGCGGGTCCTGAATACTCCAGATGCGCCAACGTTTACGAGCACTGGTGCAGCGTCGCTAACCGTAATTGGCTTATCGCTCAGCAAGTTGCGAGTAACCGTTGTTGAATCCAACGACTTCGTGAGTACTGGCACTAACCACTGCTTTCCGATCTCACTCTTTGGCGAGGTAGGAGTAGCAACAAGGCTTCCGTATGCGAAAGGCTGTTGAGAAATCTGACCGTTCTCTAGCGTCACCATTGGGTGACCACCTTGCAAAATAAAGGTGTTCATAATGTCGCGAACTGGCTTGCCAGATTCTTCTTCGAGTGCGTCCCATAGGTCGGTAGTTACTGTGTTCTTGTAACTGTGCTTCTTCAGGTAACGACGAATACCGTTTCGGTATGTTTCTTCACCTAGGAATTGCTGGAGCATTCGAAGAACGCCACCACCTTTTTCGTACGTAAGAACGTCGAACATGCCTTGTGTGTCGTCAGGTGAAATAACTTCGTATTCGATTGGTCGAGTTGAGTGAAGACCGTCAACCTTCATGGCCATTTCACGGTCAATTACTGCGAACCATGTCCAGATGTCCCATTCAGGACGGAAGTCTTCCATTGCGAGTGTGGCGCAGAACGTAGCGAATGCTTCGTTGAGCCAAATTCCTTCCCACCATTCCATGGTTACAAGGTCACCGAACCACATGTGAGCGATTTCGTGAGCAACAACTTCTGCCACGCGCTGAACTGCAGCGAGTCCAGCAACGTTTGGATCAACGAGTAGTGCGGTTTCGCGGTAGGTAACAAGTCCTAGGTTTTCCATCGCGCCAGCAGCAAAGTCTGGAATCGCAATCATGTCGAGCTTTTCACCTGGGTAAGGAATGTCGAAGTACGAAGAGAAGAAACGAAGTGCGTGGGCACCGGCTTCCATGGCGAGGTCTGTGAGGTGGCCCTTGCCAATTGGGTAGATGACTCGCAGTGGCACGCCATCAACGTCAACTGCTTCAGTTGATTCAAATGGCCCTACGCAGAAGGCAACGAGGTATGTCGACATCACCATGGTTGGTGAGTAAGCAACAGTCTTTTGTCCGTTGCCGAGGTCAACGTTTGAAGTCTCTGGGTTGTTTGAATACACCGCTAAGTGAGAAGGAACAGTGAGGTTCACTTGGTAGGTGGCCTTGAATGAAGGCTCGTCCCAGCAAGGGAATGCTTGGCGAGCGTAGGAGTGCTCGAACTGCGTGGTCGCGATTCGGTGCTCACTGCCGCTGGCGTCTTTGTACTTAGAGAGATAGAAACCCTGTAGGTGGTCGTTGAGGACTCCAGTGAAGGCAATTTCTAAAACGCCAGCGCCCGTTGGCAGTGCGCTTTCGAAGCTGAAGGTTGCTGTCTCGTACTTATCGTTAAGGGTCAAGTTTGTTGAACGAAGCGATGTTGAGCCTGAAGTAATAGTCGCGTCACCCATTTCGAGTGCCTTGGCGTTCAGTGTGAATGAGGTATTTGACTCTTTTACGTCAATGTCGATCTCTACGCGACCTGAAAAGGTCGCCGACTCGAGGTCTGGGGTAATAAAGATTCGATAGGCCGAAGGGACTATAGAACGGTCGAGGCGGTACGGATTCTTAGCTGTGCTCATAGGTATCCACCCTAGGGGAAAATCTTCTACGCTCGCTAGGTGACAAATTCTCAGACGCCAGTTTCCCTGCGTAAAAAGCCCGGCCCAAATCGCCTTGCGGTTACTGGCATTGGCAACGCCATGCTCGACATTATTTCTCGTGACTCAGATGAGGTCTACGCAAGTCTTGGTTTCATTAAAGCTTCGATGAGCCTCGTAGGTGCTGATCAACTCGACACGATTTATAACGCAATGGGACCAACAACACAGATGAGTGGTGGGTCAGTTGCAAATTCAATTTCTGGTGTTGCCAACCTTGGCGGCACGTGTGGGTTCATTGGCAAAGTTGCCAATGATGAATTCGGTGAACGTTTTCAGCACGACCTCAAGTCACTTGGTGCAGAACTCGAAATCGCAATTGCAAAACCTGATGAAGGCGCAACAGGACGCTGTCACGTTTTTATTACTGACGATGCACAGCGCACCATGGCTACGTACTTAGGTGCAGGCAATCAGTTGCGTCCAGATGACATTCACGAAAACCTCATTGCTCGCTCAGAAATTACATATGTTGAGGGTTACCTGTTTGACCTACCGCCGGCCAAGGAAGCAATCAAAAAAGTTGTCAACTTTGCGCACGAACATGACTCAATGGTCGCACTTTCACTTTCCGATAGCTTCTGCGTAGACCGTCACCGTCGTGACTTTTTAGAGCTCATCACTAATGATGTTGACCTACTGCTTTGCAACAAGGACGAAATACTTTCGCTCTTTCAAGTTGAAACGCTTCCAGAGGCGTACGAGCTCATTGACGAACTTGGAATCCTTGCGGTTGTAACTCGTGGGCCAGAGGGCGCAGACGTTCTGTCGTTCTCTGAAGTGATCAACGTTCCAGCAGCTGATGTTGCACACGTGGTTGATCAAAATGGTGCGGGTGACATGTTCGCCGCAGGATTCCTCTACGGCATGGCACTTGGCTGTGACCCAGTTGAAGCTGCGCAACTCGGATCGTTGTGTGCTGGAGAAGTGATTCAACACCTTGGTGCACGACCTGAAGTTGACCTCGAAGAACTTGCTATTGAAGCGGGACTTCTGTAGTTCTTAGAGTCCGAGCTCGTCGAGCTCAGAATCTATTTCACGAGTTCGAATTGTTTCCCATTTAACCCACATCACAACGAGTGGAATACACGCAAGCAGCATCAGGCCATCGCCACCAATCCACATGATGGACCCACCGAGTTTGACGTTGTCAAGAATTGATGCGGGCGTTGAACCCATTGGCGCCATAGTGGCGTAACCAGGGAACGGGTTCTTCACCGACATAATCAGTGCAAGTCCGGTGAACGTATCAACGGGAACTGCTGCCATTACGTAGACCAAGCGAAGACCGGGGTGAAGCTTCATGCCTCGCTCGAGTCCAAAGGCCACTCTGAAAAATAAGTATCCAATAACGAGAAAGGCAATCTGTTCTGCGTGGTGGACAAGCGAGTACTTCATCATGAGATCAAATAGTCCCGTGAGATGCGTTGCTGGAATAAATACTAAGTACGCCACGAAACCAAAGAGTGGGTGCAGCACAACACGCATAATGCGGCCATCAATGAATTTCTTCAGCCACACGGGACCTGTTTTGCTAATGAGGTCGAGTGGTCGTGCGCAGGCGAACAGTGGTGCTGCGGCCATGATCAGTAAAAGGTGTTGGACCATGTGTGCACTGAAATACTCCATGTCGAAGTAACCAATGACACTCTGTGTCGCAATGAAGGTGACCGCGAGTCCAAGGTAAAAGAAGATAGATGGCGCTAGTGGCCAGTTCTTCGCTCTGCGAGCCCCAACCGCGTACAAGATCCCAGCACCAAGTAGAAGAATGATTGGCACTACACCGAGATGCCAGAGGTTTAAATGGCTCCACGAGAACTCGTTCATTTGCATGTTTGGCACTAGTTCATCTTAGGTCTGGGCTAGGAAATCTAAGTTCACTAGGTAGGATGTGGATGTGAAGTCTAAGTATGTAACCAAGCAGGCATTGATTCTGCATATTTGTTTAATTGCTTGGCTCGCCATGTGTGCATCAGCGGCGTACTGGCAAGTTGGTCGAGCAATACAAGGCAATTCGCTTAGCTTCCTCTACTCAATTGAATGGCCTTGTTTTGCTGTCCTCGGAGTCTTTGGATGGTGGGCACTACTTAATCAGGAAAAAGTTACTGAACATCAAGAAAAAGCTCGCCGTGAATTTGAAGATAATCAGCGAGCACTGGCCCAGGCCGCACGTGCAGCAGAGTCAATGTCAGAAGATCCACAGATGAGCGCGTACAACGATCACCTTGAAAGCATTGCTACAAAACCTAAAAAGAAACTGTTTGGACACTAAATGTTAAAAGCCTTTAATCGCTACCGAATCATGTCGTTTATTACTGGAACTACATTGCTGATGCTTTGTGCAACGTTGATTCTTCACAAGGTTGACGCAACTGCGTGGCATCACATCAAGTGGTTCGTAAGCCTCGTGGGTGTTGGCCACGGAATTGTTCTGTATCCGATCTACCTCGTGGCTTCATTTAATTTGGCACTAAAAGCAAAACTGCACGTTGGATACATTGCCTTGATGCTGCTTTCGGGATTTGTTCCAGGGCTCGCTTTCTACATGGAAAGCCGCATGGAAAAGAAGTTGTTTCCACAAGGTCGCACTAACGCGTGAGTAGTCCCTGGCTCGAACGCAGAGTTATTTCCTTTGCTCACCAGGGTGGGTCTTTCGAAGGGCCGTCATCAACTATTTCTGCAATCTCTAATGCACTAAAAAATGGTGCCACCGCAGTTGAACTTGACGTGCACGCAACAAAGGACCGAAAGATTGTGGTCTGTCACGACGAAACTGTTGACCGCACTACAAATCATCAGGGAAGTATTTCTAACTTCACGCTCGCAGAAATCAAAGAAATGGATAATGCCTACTGGTGGATTGCGGGCGAAGCCGTTTCACCGGGCCACAGCGACAGTGAATACGTGCACCGTGGCAAGGCGCCTAAGGATCGTAATTTTGCAATTGCAACGCTGGAAGAAGTGAGCGAAGCATTCCCTGGGGTTCTCTTGAACATGGACATCAAACAAACATCTCCTGACGTTGAGCCGTACGAAGAACTTCTGTACAAAGAGTTGCAACGACTCGAACGAACAGGATCAGTAATTGTTGCGTCATTTCATGACGACGCGATTCAGAAATTTCGCTCACTCGCACCAGAAGTCGCCACTTCAGCGGCGACGAATGAAACTTCAGCGTTCTTTTTCTCAATGCTGGAAGGTGGGGAATTGAAAGTGCCACCGGTGTGCTCATTCCAGGTACCTGAAACGTTTGGTGACATCACAGTTGTTAATGAGCAGTTTGTTGAGTCAGCTCACAAGTCTGGTGTGGCAGTCCATGTATGGACAATCAATGACGTTGCGTCGATGTCCAGACTGGTGGACCTCGGGGTAGATGGCGTAATAACCGACACGCCTACGCCACTTAGCGCCCTCTTAAAAGAGCGAAACTGTGGGTGGGACGGGAAACTGTAAGGGTACGGCTTTAGCCGCGACCGCAGTTCGGCTTCTTGCCGTGGTTAGCCTTTTTCTTGGCTCGTAGCTTGCGCTTGTTAGTCCGCTTTGACATAGGTGACAATGTTAGTAGGTAAATGGCCTACTAAGCCAAACGAAGGGAATTACGTGCAGATGCAAGGACAACTTGTGGTGGTAGCGACCCCTCTTGGCAACCTCGGAGACATCTCTCGCCGGGCCCTGGAATTGCTGGAAAAAGCCGACGTGGTCTACTGCGAAGATACGCGCCATTCGAGCACACTCTTTAGCGCGAACAACATTCCCGTCAACGGTCGACTGAAAGCCTTACACGAGCACAATGAAGCTTCCCAGTGTGAAGAAGTCATCAAACGAGTCAGTGAAGGTCAAGTTGTAGTTCTGATCAGCGATGCTGGTACTCCGGGAATCAGTGACCCGGGAGCACGAGTTGTTGCTGCTGTTGCAGAAGCGGGACTCTTTGTGACAACCGCGCCTGGACCTGCGGCTGTTATTGCGGCACTCACGATCAGTGGTCTTCCAACCGAACGATTCATTATGGAAGGTTTCGTTCCTAGAAAAGCTGGTGAGCGAGAAGCGCTCTATGCACAGTGGGCAAAAGAACAGCGCACGGTGGTCTTTTATGAATCACCACAACGTCTTGTTACGACGTTGAGTGAACTAGCGCTTCATTATCCAGACCGCAGAGTTGCTGTTTGTAGAGAAATTACGAAGCTCCATGAAGAAGTAATTCGCGGAACGCTTAAAGAAGTGCACGATCGTTACTCATCGAGAGAAGTCTTAGGTGAAATTGTTGTTGTCCTTGACGGCGCAGAGCCAGCACCCGTGGTGGATGATGAAACGGCCAAAAAAGCCATCATTGAGCAACTCAGTAGTGGCGCCACCCTGCGAGACGCTGTTTCGTACGTATCTGAGACGCTCGGGGTTGCACACCGAGTTGCTTATCAACTCGGGCTCGATGTTCGAGCCGAGCAGGATTCATAACTTAGTAACCTTTAGTTAATGGCTCGCTTCTATATCACAACACCGATTTATTACGTCAATGACGCACCACACGTAGGCCACGCCTACTGCACGGTGAACGCTGACGCTATGGCCAGGTGGCACCGACTTATTGGTGACGAGACCAAATTCCTCACTGGTACAGATGAACACGGCCAAAAGGTTGCTGACGCTGCTGAAAAGAATGGCGTTTCACCACAGGCCTGGGCGGACACCACGTCGGCACGATTCCGCGAAGCCTGGGACGCACTCGGGATCAGTTATGACGACTTCATTCGCACCACTGAACCACGACACTACGAAAGCGTGCAGAAGTTTCTTACTGCGATCTACGACAACGGCTTTATTTACAAAGACACATACTCGGGCCTCTACTGCGTTAGTTGTGAGGACTACTTCACCGATGAAGCAAGTGACAACGGCAAGTGTCCGGTGCACGCAAAACCTCTTACACAGATGGAAGAAGAAAACTGGTTCTTCAAACTCAGTGCCTTCGAAGACAAGCTTCTTGAGTACTACGCGAAGAACCCAGAGTTCGTAACCCCGGGAACAAAGAGCAACGAAGCGTACGCATTTATTAAGGGTGGTCTTCGTGACATCTCGATTACGCGCACATCTATTTCGTGGGGTGTTCCAGTTCCGTGGGACGAGAAGCACGTCTTTTATGTTTGGTACGACGCCCTGATTAACTACCTCACCGCAATTGGCTACGGCCGAGAAGATGATGAAGTCGAAAAGTGGTGGCCAAATTCTCACCACCTCATTGGTAAAGAGATCATTCGTTTCCACTGTGTTTGGTGGCCAGCTATGTGCATGGCTGCTGGACTCGAGCCACCTTCACACGTACAGGTGCACGGCTGGCTCCTTGTTGGTGGCCAGAAGCTTTCAAAGACCATGGCTCAAGAAGGTGGCGTAAAACTCACTGATATTGCGCCTGTTGTGCTTACTAACGAATACGGCGTTGACCCGATTCGTTACTACCTGCTTCGTGAAGCGGTTCTTGGAAATGATGGAGATTTCTCACTCGAAGCAATCACTGCTCGCTACAACACTGACCTCGCAAACAATCTCGGAAACCTTGTAGCTCGCGTGGCAACTGTGGTGCAGTCAAAGTGTGACGGACTTTCACCCGGAGCACGTAGTGACTCGGTTCTTAGAAGCGACGCAGAGACTGCAGTTACTGAAACTGCTGCTGCGTGGAACCGCTTTGCACCACAAGCAGCACTCGAAGCAACATGGCGACTCATTGGTGCAACGAATTCATTCCTCGAGCAGAACGCGCCGTGGAAAATGGAACCAGGCCCAGAAGTTGAAGCTGTGATGGGCGACGCACTCGAAGCAATTCGAATTGTTTCAATTCTTGTGACACCGGCAATGCCAACCGTTGCAGCTGAAATCTGGAAGCGCCTTGGACTTAGTGGGCTCCCTACTGATGGCGACTTCAACGAAAACACCAAATGGGGACTCTTCCCTAAGGGCGTGCAAGTGGAGAAGGGCGATCCTCTTTTTCCGAGAATCAAGAGTGAGTAATGAGTAACTGGACTGACGCACACTGTCACATTCAAGACAGTTTTCTGACTGATGAAAAAGTTGCACTCAACATTCAACAAGTCATGAATAATGCAGTCGCCGCTGGTGTTGACCGACTCGTTGTCATTGGCACGGGTGCAGAAACTTCACGCGATGCACTTGCTGTTGCTGAAATTGAAGGTCCTGTTGAGCTCTACGCAACCGTCGGACTTCACCCGCATGATTCGTTAAGTGACATCCAGCCAATTATTGAAATGGCGAGGTCGGGTCACCCCAAATTGGTGGGAATCGGCGAGTGTGGCCTTGACTACTTTTATGAACATTCTCCCAGGTCAGAGCAGTTTAAATCCTTCGCTACCCAGATAGGTTTAGCCCATGAGTTAAACCTCGCACTTGTAATCCACGCGAGAGATGCCTTTGATGATCTGTTCGAAGTTTTTAAGACCGAAGGCGTTCCGCCAAGAACAGTTATTCACTGCTTCACTGGCAACCAAGCTGACGCAGAAGGTTGCCTTGAGTGGGGGTGTGATATTTCAGTTTCTGGAATCGCAACATTCAAAAATGCCGAGTCACTTCGTGACGCAGTAAAAATTGTTCCGCTCGATCGACTTCATGTTGAGACTGATAGTCCGTTCCTCGCTCCAGTCCCACATCGTGGAAGGCCCAATGAGCCGGCGTACGTGTCGCTTGTGGGTGAATTCGTTGCAAATCTACGTGGTGAAGAGGTTTCAGTCGTTCGTGACGCAACTGCTGCAAATTCTGCTCGTTTGTTCAATCTACCTGTTAAATAAATAACCTTTAATCAGGAACTTTAGAGATTTATAAATCTCGTATTGCCTTCTTACTGGTACTTGCCTAGCGTTATAGGGCGAGTTGTTGCATAAACACTCGTTGTCCCGACGGAGGGTGGAGATCTGAGGGCATTATTCCAGCGAGTACCCCGGTACTTGTTGACGCTTATGACCGTGAGCAGCTTGTTTGCTGCTTCACTGGTTTTCTCGACGCCTCTGATCGCTGAGGCGTCTACTTCGCACGCGCCGGTTCACATGCCTAACCTCATTGGAACTTCACGCGCCAACGTGTACGCAGTTATGTCTTCCAAGGGGCTCTATTTCACTACCAGCGGCCCGGGAGCAACAAACGGAACATGGGTGACTGTTGCAGCGCAGAGCCCGGCGCCTGGCGTTTTGATCGCGTGGCACGGGCAGGCGAAAATCGTTACTTCAATGAAGCCATTTGTTGGCCCCAGAAGGGTTCCAAAGCTCATTGGCCTTTCAAAAGCTGCTGTCTACAAGGCAATGCACAATGCCGGCCTCTTCTTTGACACCACCGGTCCTGGCGCTTTCAGCGGAACATGGACTAGGGCAGTTGGCCAAAATCCAGCAGCTGGAACGATTGTCAAATTCGAGTCAGTGGTCCTTGTCCACGTCGCACTACCAGTTGTTCCAAAGAAACCAACTCCTAAGCCGACCGTAACAACTACAACCTCAACCTCAACAACGACCACTGTTCCAGGCGAAACAACAACCACCGTTCCAGGCGAAACAACAACTGTCCCAGTAACGACAACAACGCTGAAGCCAGCACCTAAGCGTTACGTGATTGGAATCGCCACGTGGTACTCGTATGTTCCTGGACGCTGTGCGTCACCAACATTGCCGTTTGGAACTCACGTACGTGTGCAAAACATTGCGACAGGAAAAACTATTGCGTGTGTAGTTACTGACCGCGAAAACGCTTCGTACCCACGCGTTATTGACTTATCTATGACGCAGTTTGCTCAACTCTCACCACTCTCAAAGGGTGTCATTCGCGTCAGAGTGTCCTGGTGACACACACTCGCACTGACCTCGTTGCGATCCTTGAAGCGCATGGGCTAAAACCGTCACGAGCTTTGGGCCAGAATTTTGTCGTTGATCCAAACACGGTTCGACGCATTGCCAGACTCGCCGAAGTTGGACCGGGAGACCTTGTCTTAGAAATCGGTGCTGGACTTGGTTCGCTGACGCTTGCGCTCGTTGAAACAGGTGCCGAAGTGCAGGCCATGGAAGTCGACCGTTACTTGCTGGCGCCACTTCGCTCAGTAGTAGAACCTCACGGGGTAACGGTTCATCACGCCGACGCGCTTAATGCGAATTACAACGAGATCCTTGGTGGGCGCGAAGCTGCAATCATTGCCAACCTTCCTTACAACGTCGCAACACCACTGGTTCTGCATCTTCTTGAATCACAGCCGTTAATCAAGCGGATGCTCGTCATGGTGCAAAAAGAAGTGGGCGAACGTTTTGCAGCGCAGGCGGGCGACGAAGCGTACGGCGCTGCGTCACTTCGCGTTCAGTATTTCGCAGACGCGAAAGTCGTTGGCAAAATTGGACCTTCCGTCTTTTATCCGAAACCCAATGTCGATTCAGCACTCGTGTCAATTGTGAGACGTGACAGTGTCCGCATTGATCCAAACGAAGTCAGTGAAGCAGACCTCTTTGAAGTCATTCGTATGTCGTTTGCGCAGCGTCGAAAAATGCTGCGTCGTTCACTTAACGGTTGGGCGAGTGAAGGCGTCTTTGAGCGTTCAGGAGTTGGCGAAACCAAGCGCCCAGAAGAGCTGACATTAGAAGAGTTCGCTAAGTTGGTTGCAGCTCGATGAAAGAACTCCTCGCCCCCGCCAAACTGACTTGGTTCTTAGAAGTCACCGGCGTGCGCGAAGACGGCTATCACACCCTTCGAAGCGAAATGGTCTCACTGGACTTCAGTGATCGACTCATCATTGAAGAAGCTGAAGACTACTTACGACTTACTCCCGCAAGCATTCGCGTGGCACTTGATGAAACAAATCTCGTAGCCAAAGCACTTAACCTCGTAGGCAGAAAAGCTGGTGTCACGATTGACAAAGTAATTCCAACTGGCGGTGGACTCGGTGGTGGCAGCAGTGATGCTGGTGCGATTCTTCGCTGGGTTGGAGGAGTCAGCGCAGAGCTTGCAGTAGCGCTCGGTGGTGATGTTCCATTTTGTCAACTGGGTGGACGCGCAATGGTTGAGGGCATTGGTGAAGTGTTGACGCCACTTGAATACGAAAAGCGTGACGTTACGCTCATCATTCCGAACTTCTCAGTCGACACGAAGGCCTGCTACCAAGCATTTGATGAACTGGGTGAGGTTGGTGAGGGAAGAAATCACCTCGAACGCGCAGCTCGAATAGTTGAGCCACGACTAGCTAAAACAATGAGCTGGCTCGCAGCAGAGTTAGGAAAAGAAGTGCATCTCGCCGGATCAGGATCAACGATGTTTGTTGAAGGTCACCTGGAACCAGGTCAGTCAGTATGGGATGTGCAGGGTCCCGCAGGCACTATTCGGTTCCGCCAGACAAGCACTACGCCACAAGAGGCGTAGAAACTAGTTATTTACCGGCGGCGCGACGCTGGAAGCGTGTTCGCTTCAGCATCTTCTTGTGCTTCTTCTTACGCATGCGCTTACGGCGCTTCTTAATTAATGATCCCATGGCTTGTACGACACTACTAGGTTTTTGAACTACCTCTCAAAATAAACGAATTATTGAGGTTTCTCTGCGTCGTTACTTCGCTCAATGCTGAGGGCTTGTCGAGGACATCCACGCACCGCATAGCGAGCTGACTGCAGTACCCCAGAGTTGCTCAGGGCGACAGGTTCGGTTGCAACAATGGGATAACCCCACTCATCTACGTCAACGAGCTCAGGAGCTAGTTCGTGGCAGTGCCCGAATCCGTCACAGAGAATCGGGTTTACCTTCAGAACAAATGATCCAGAACGTCTGCGCACTACTCCCATATAAGTTCGTCCTCATGCTCGAGCGATGGAATCGTAATTGTGTGCTTCGGGCGCTGTGTCCCGGTGCATGGGCGTCCAACAATGTGCTGGGCAATGTCATCTGCAAAAACAATTAGCGCAGACCGAACCAGTTGAATTACACCGTCTGGGTGGCGACATGCGCCGCGTCCTTCGATTGAATCGCAGCGACTTTGTAGCCGCTCGTAGGCAGCCTTCGGATCTTTTGAAGAATGCGTGATGCTCGTTAGGTCCTCAGCGAGTGCAGGGAGACCAAATGCACACGGTCCGCACTGGCGAGCACTTTCATTCGCCATCCATCTAACAATTCGAAGTGTCTCGTAAACACCACATGCTTCACGTGGAAGCACCGCCATGACGCCAGCTCCAACATTTGCTCCATGTGCGCCTAGGTGTTCATTGGCGTAAGGGGTGTCAATGTGTTGTCCGTGTAGCCACGTTCCACCAAATCCTCCAAGCAGAAGTGCCTGTGGCGCCATGTCGGCGTGTCCAGCAGCCAAGATGTCTCTGATTGGAGTGCCAAGTGAAACTTCAAGAACTGTTGACCTCTCAACTGCACCTGTGAGAGATACGAGTGTTGATCCAGGACTTTTCTCAGTGCCAAGCTTTCTGAACCACTCAGCGCCAAAACGTGCAATGAGCGCAACGTTGGCACACGTCTCAGCGTTATCGACGAGCACAGGACTGTGGCCAACACGCAGAATGCTTGGGCGCTCTGGTCGGTACTGGGGAAGAGATTCGTTGTCATTGAGCCAGTGAACGAGTGCAGACTCTTCTCCAGCTACGTAGCGCCAAGGAGGAGTGTGAAGTTCTATCTTGGCTCCGCGCAAACTACGACGTTCAAGTTCGTGAATTGCGCGACTTAAGTGATTGACCACCGTTGGGTTGTCTCTGGCGACACAGACGAGGATGCGCTTGGCCCCAATAAGTCCAGCCAACACTTGTGCACCTTCAAGAATCAAATGAGGGTTAGCACCAGCGAGGGCAAATTCTTTGTGCGCAGCTGGTTCGCCTTCCATGACGTTCACAACTACTGATTTATTGTGACCTCGCTGCAAGCGGAGCAGATCAACTTTTCTAAAGGTAGGAAATGCTGCTCCGCCTCGACCAGTGAGCCCAGAGTGCTCGAGCTCGTGCATGACGTTAAAAGGAGTTCCGGCAATAAATACTTCTTCATGCTGCGCTAATGAAAGAGGGCGTCCTTCGGATCCGTGCAGTACCCGGGGAAGTGAGCCAGAACTAATCATTAGCGACGACGAGGTTTCTGGGTTGGAAATGCTCTGGAAGTTGAATCAGTTCGCTGCGGGATGGTCTTTGCACGAGGGATTGGTGAAAGTGCAGTTCGTCCGGCTGCACGCTCTGGGCGACCGAAGTAACGCCACAGCGCAACATTAAGAACAATTCCGGCACACCCAGCCACCAATAGCAGACCTGCACCATCGTGGGTATCGCTACCTGACATGTAGGCGTGGACGATTGCTGATGTGTAGGCAAGCCAACTGAACCAGTGAATGAATCGCCATGACTCATTTTTAATTCGAACCTTTAACAAACTTGAAATCCACACGCAGAGCAGCAAGTCAAAACCAACTGCACCAATGGCAATGGGGATTGTTTTGTAAGCAGACGTCATAGGAACAAAAGCGGAAATAATTCCTGTTGAAACGTAGCTGTCTACAACGGTAGTGAGAATGTGGACAAAGAGAAATAACATTGCGACCACTGAAAC
>CAIKVF010000040.1 GCA_903830745.1 uncultured Actinomycetes bacterium
CAAAAAATGGTGCGACGCTGTACATAAGTCCACGTAGAGATAAATCAACACACGATTTCTTTTCCGACTCACGCTATGGGGAACTCTGGGTTGGTCCACGTCACGGAGTAACAGAGGCGACAGTGCACTACGAAATTACTACTGCTCCACTTAATTCACTTGAAAGCGACCTTGAAGGCTTAAAGCCATCGGATGTGCTCACGGTGCGTGGCTTCGATGAGTCAGTCGACTCCTTATTCAAAGAGAACAAGAAGGACGTGGAACTTCACCAAGCGCTTCATGAAATGCGACTCACTAAAGACGCGTTTGAAGTCGAGCAACTCCAAGTTGCAATTGACTTCACGGTCAAAGGCTTCGAAGACGTTGTACGTGCACTGCCCGAAGCTGAAGGCCGTGGAGAAAGAGTCATTGAAGGTATTTTTAATCTTCGAGCTCGCACCGAAGGTAACGACGTTGGCTATGACACAATCGCCGCTAGTGGTTCAAACGCAACAATTCTCCACTGGACAAGAAATGATGGAAAGGTCAACAAAGGCGACATGCTGCTTCTGGACGCCGGAGTTGAATGCTCAAACCTCTACACAGCTGACGTAACTAGAACAATCCCGATTAATGGAAAGTACTCTCCAGCGCAGCGAAGGATCTACGACGTTGTCTACGCAGCGCAAGAAGCAGGCATCGCAGCAGTGAAGCCTGGAGTTAATTATCGAGCTCCACATGATGCATCAATGCGTGTGCTCGCAGAAGGACTTCACGAACTTGGAATTTTGAAAGAAGAGCCCGAGTACGCATTACAAAAGCATCTTCAACTCCACGCCAGATGGACGCTTCACAGTGTTAGCCACCACTTGGGGCTTGATGTTCATGACTGTGCTCAGGCTCGTAACGAAACGTTTACTGGTCCACTCTTAGAGGGATACGTCATTACCGTTGAGCCAGGACTTTACTTTCAAAAGAACGATCTTCTAGTTCCAGAGGAGTACCGAGGTATTGGTGTTCGCATTGAAGATGACATCCTCGTCACCGCTACAGGTGCAAAGAATCTTTCAGCAGGCCTACCTCGTCAAGCCGACGAGGTAGAAGCATGGATGCAGGAAGTCTGGCGTCGAGGGACTACAAACCTTCAGTTGTAAGAACTACTTCAGAACGCGAATTGGCAAGTTGCGTGGTCCGCGGATTTGTCCCGGAGCCCAGGTAACGCCTTCAGCATCTGCAAGTTCAAACTTCGGGTAGCGCTTAATAAATTCTTCAATCGCAATTCGAAGTTCTAGACGTGCGAGATTTGATCCAGCGCAGCGGTGAATGCCAAGTCCGAATGCCAAGTGACGATTTTCCGCGCGGTCAATAACGAACTTGTCAGCATCCTTGAATTCTGCAGGGTCACGGTTCGCTGCAGGGAATCCAAGAAGAATCCAGTCGTCTTTCTTCATTGGACATCCCAAGTAGTCCATGTCCTCTTTTACAAGCCGAGCCATAGTCACAGGTGCATAGAAGCGTAGGAACTCTTCGATTGCAACTGGCATGAGCTCAGGTTCGTTAACGAGACGTGCAAGGTCATCTGGGTTCTGTGCGAGGTGCCAAAGCGAAGCACCAATGGAAGACCATGTGGTGTCAATGCCCGCAACCAGAATCAGAACAATGGTTCCACGAACGTGCTCCATTGAGAGCTTCTGCCCTTCCATTTCAACATTCAACAAGTACGAAGTGAGGTCATCACGTGGGTTGTCAATGTGGTCTTGGATTTGCTTTGTGAAGTACTCATCAACGGGTGCAAAGCGCTCAATTCGCTCTGCTTCGTCTTCGAGGTCAACACCAGAAATAATGATGTGAATAATTTCGCGGAAGAATTCTTCGTCTTCTGGCGGGAAGCCAAGCATCTTTGCAATTACTGCAGGTGGGATGAACTGCGCGTACTCATCACCAGCGTTGACAATTTCATGGTCACCCAAGTTGTCAAGAAGTCGGTTGCAAAGTTCACGAATCGCTGGCTCAAGAGCATTGATTGGTCCAGGTGCGAAGGCAGGAAGAATTAGTCGACGTGCAATCGAGTGAAATGGTGGGTCTGAAGTAATTGGAGGCGCAACACCAATTGGTGCAGGTAGCGCATCTTCGCCTGGGCGACCATAATTAACAATCACAGTACGACTTGTGAAGTTGTCGGTGTCCTTAGCAATCTTCGAAACGCCTTCGTGCGTAGCTGGGAACCAGCCTCCGCCGTAACGATCGGTGTGTGCCACTGGGCAGCGACCACGTAGGTCTTCCCAAATTGGGAACGGGTCATTCACCCACTGTGGGTCCGTGTGGTCCCAGTCAGTTGCGAAGTCCTCTACGAGTTTTTTGTCAGTCATGTTATTTCAATACCTTTACTGGAAGATTTCTAGGTCCGCGCACTTGGCCTGGAGCCCAAGTTACGCCTTCTGGGTTGGCTAATTCAAATTTCGGGTAACGCTTAATAAATTCTTCAATGGCAATTCGAAGCTCTAGGCGAGCAAGGTTTGATCCAGCACAACGGTGAATGCCAAGTCCAAAGGCCACGTGACGGTTTTCTTCACGATCAATAATGAACTTGTCGGCGTCCTTAAACGCCGCAGGGTCACGGTTCGCTGCAGGGAATCCGAGAAGTACCCAGTCGTCTTTCTTCATTGGGCATCCATTGAAGTCAAAGTCTTCTTTCACCATGCGTCCCATTGTTACTGGAGCATAGAAACGAAGGAATTCTTCAATAGCGGTTGGCATAAGGTCTGGTTCATTGACAAGACGAGCAAGGTCATCTGGGTTTTGTGCGAGGTGCCAGATTGAAGCACCGATTGCAGACCACGTGGTGTCAATGCCAGCCACAAGAATCAAGATCATTGTTCCACGTACATGGTCATGTTGAAGTTTTTGACCACCTAATTCAACATTGAGTAAATAGGTTGTTAGGTCATCGCGTGGATTGTCGATGTGATCTTGAATCTGCTTGTCGAAGTAAGCCTCAGTCTCAGCTTGTAGGCGCTCTCTCTCGGCATCATCTTGATTGTCGGCGCTTCCAATGATGTTATGAATTACTTCACGGAAGAAATCTTCGTCCTCTGGTGGGAATCCGAGCATCTGTGCAATGACTGCAGGCGGGATGAACTGTGCATACTCTTCACCGGCGTTGACAATTTCATGGTCACCCATGTTGTCGAGAAGTCGATTACAGAGTTCGCGAATTGCTGGCTCAAGAGCATTGATTGGTCCTGGCGCGAAAGCCGGAAGAATCAGTCGTCGAGCGTCTACGTGAAATGGTGGATCCGAAGTGATGGGAGGAGCGAGTCCAATTGGTGCAGGTAGATCTTCATCAGTAGGTCGGGTGTAACTGATAATTACTTGTCGACTAGAGAAATGCTCGGAGTCTTTTGCGACTGCTGAAACTCCTTCGTGTGTTGCTGGGAACCACGCACCACCAAAGCGTTCAGTATGAGCAACCGGGCAACGACCACGTAGGTCTTCCCAAATCGGATATGGATCATTCACCCACTGAGGGTCAAGGTGATCGAAGTCCGTTGCAAAGTCTTGAACAAGTGGCTGGTCAGTCATGACTACTCCTCAATAAAGATTGCGTGCTCTGGGCAATTGGCCTGAGCAAGCTGTGCAAGCTTGAGTGATGAATCATCGAGTGTGCCATCGCCAATAACGATGCCGTTACCCATGTCATCAAATCCGAATAGATCCGGTGCGATTGCGAAGCAGCGTCCTTGGCCTTGGCAAAGTTCCGCGTCGATTGTTACTTTCACAACCCCTCCTTGTGTAGTTACTTGAAACTTACCACCCAGTAGATACCCCCGATTACTGGCGAATGGGGTTAATTGTTTTCAATCTCTTCCCGGCTAATGCCAAGGAAGTAAAGGACCGCATCTAGGTAAGGGACTGAGAGGGCGGCATCAGCATGCTCTTGGACAACGGGCTTGGCGTTAAACGCAATTCCGAGCCCGGCAACCGACAACATGTCAATGTCATTAGCACCGTCGCCAACAGCCACAGTCTGCTCTAGTGGGACACCTACTTCTCTAGCGAACTGTTCAAGCGCACGAGCTTTACCAGCACGGTCAACAATTTCACCGACAACATTGCCAGTAAGTTTTCCGTCTTTCACTTCCAAGTGGTTTGCTTTTAGATACTCAACCTTGAGCTCTTTCAACAACGGTTCAAGAATTTCTTCGAACCCACCAGACACCACAGCGGGTACGTACCCGAGTCGCTGCAATGTGCGAAGCAGTGTCTTTGCTCCAGGCGTTAAACGAATCTTCGAACGCACAGTTGCGAGTACTGACTCATCAAGCCCCTTAAGTAGCGAAACGCGTCGTCGAAGTGATTCAGAAAAATCAATCTCCCCCGCCATCGCCGCTGCTGTTATCTTCGAAACTTCTTCAGCGCAGCCGCACTCATCTGCGAGCAGGTCAATGACTTCGTCTTGCAGCAACGTTGAATCTGCGTCCATGACTACAAGGTGTTTAGCGCGTCGATGAAGTCCGGCTTTTTGTACCGCAAGGTCTAGACCAATTGTTTTTGCAACTTTCGTTACATTTTCTCTGAGCACACTGTGATCAAGCCCTCGCACCACCAGCTCGTAGCAGTCAACTGGGTAACTAGCCAGGTGAACAATTCGCTCACATGTTGCACTACTTGCAGCAATCGCGTTAAAAATACCTGACAACTGCTCAGCACTGATTGATGGGGCAAGCAAGGTAACAAGCAGTCGACCACCGGCATTTACTTCGCAGGTATCAACTAGAAGAACTGTCGCAGTGATGCCATCAGCAACAATGTTCTGCCTCAGAATTGCTGCTTCAATTTCTGTTTCAGTAATTGATCCGTCAACTGTAACTTCGCAGCAAAGTACGAGTGCGCCCTTAATGGTGATTTGAGCAACATCTGAGATTTTTCCACCATGTGCGCTTAGTGTCGAAACTGCTTCAAAAAGTTCTGCACCAACACCAACGCGGTCTGGGCCACTTACGGTGACGAGATACGTTGCGGTTGCCATGTAAATAGCCTAGGGCTCAAGATGCTCTTCATCGGAACGGATTTGTTTCACAAGTGCAACATTTTCGTTCGTACGTACGTCAAAGTTCCATAACGCCGGTAGTGCCAATGCCACCGAGCCAACCGCCCCCGCACATCCAAGTCCACCAAACGTGAGCGAAAAACGAAGAGAAGTCCAGGCGGTCATCGCCCCTGCCCTAAACGATCCGGTCATTGGTCCAATTGCATACGAGAGCAGTTCAATGCCTCCCATACGTCCACGCATCTCGGGGGGAATTGACTGGTTCCAGTGAGTCTGGCGAAATACTGCACTCATTGCGTCCGCCCCGCCAGCGAATGCCAGCGCAATAAAGCTGAGCCAGAGCTGAGAGCTGAATCCAAACGCCGCAATCCCAAGGCCCCAGAGAATGGCACTCGCGACTAAGGCTCGCCCATAGAAGTGAACCTTCTTAGTCCAGCCCGACAGGAGTGTCGCCACAAGTGCCCCGAATGGAAGTGCTGCGTATAAAAGCGACAGTGCAAAATGATTGTCAAATTTTGCCGCAACGAACGGCAGCATCACTACCGGGTATGCAAATGCCATTGCCAACAAGTCAATGCAGTACGTCCCAAGGATGTCAGGTCTACCCCTCGTGTACTGAATCCCTTCTTGAAATAGTTTCGTATCGCTCTTGTCGGTGCTCACCAACTCTGGAAGCGAGTGAAGAGACATAAACACTGGCAACGAGATCAAGTACATCGCTGCGTTTAAACCAAATGCCCACGCCGGCCCAACGGACACCACCAAAAGACCACCCAGTGCAGGACCAACAATTGAAATAATTGTCATCTTTATGCTGCCCAACACCGCCGATGCACTTTGCTGTTCGTGACGGACCAAAGACTGATTAAGTGCGGACCAGCTAGGACTTTGTATGGATACAGAAGAAATAATAAAAGCATCTAAGAAATAAATCACCCAGGCGTGAGGGTGACTACTGAGAGCATTTAACATGAGTCCGAGCGCAGCGAGCATAAATGTTGCTTCGGTGCCGATGATGATTTTTCTTCGGTCGAAACGGTCGGCCATTACTCCGCCGTAAAGTCCAGCAATAATCAACGGAAATAGTTCTACGAGTCCGAGTGCTCCAACGGCAAGTGCAGAATGAGTAATTTCTCGGAGCTGGAATGCTGTGGCAACGAATGTCGCCTGTCCCCCAAGGGCACCAAACGCACCTCCGAAGTAGAGACGCCGGTACATCTTGGACTCACGCAGGGGCGTGATGTCAACTAATAAATTCACGCAGGCGCTCCAGCCTGCCAACCATTTGATTCACTGTAGTGACGAAGAATTTTTGCTGGCACACCACCGAGCACAACATGGTCTGGGAATTCACCTCGCACTACTGCACCCGCTGCGACGACCGTGTTTTTTCCGAGTGTGGTTCCTGGAAGGATGACAGCATTCGTCCCAATCCAACTACCTGAACCAATCTTCACTGCACCCTCAACTGGTGTTTGCCACCCAACAGCTGAGTTCGGATCTTCATAGCTGTGATTTTGATCTGTGATGTACACATACGGTCCCGTTTGAATTTCGTCACCGAGTTCAATTGACCAATGTCCAATGATGTGCGATCCACGTCCAATAATGCACTTCTTCCCAATTTTTACGGTTGGAGAAAGCAGCATTTCTTGCTCACCACTTATTCCCGCGGTGAGACACACATTTGGACCAATAAGAGTTCCGTCACCAATCGCTAAGTAGCGCTCGTTATAAATGACACCCTGTGGAGCCATGAGTGCTGCGCCTTTTCCGAAGTGTTGAAATTTCTTTGAATACGGATCGCTTGGTCCAACAGTTGCGACTTCGTTCAAGTAATGACGGGTGGAGCGAACCCTCGCTCCTAAAAACTGACGAACTCTGATACGTAAACTCACCTGGGTAACGCTAGTAGGGGTGAGGTAACTGCACCTCAGCAGTTGTGTATCGTCATGGCATGACATTAAATGTTGCCATTATTGGCTCAGGATTCGGTGGGCTCGCAGCTTCAGTAAAGCTCCGAAATGCAGGTATCGACAATTTCGTGATGTTCGAGAGAGCAAGTGAACTTGGTGGTACATGGCGTGACAACACCTACCCAGGTTGTCGCTGCGACGTGGCGAGCAATTTGTATTCGCTTTCGTTTGCCCGTAACCCGAACTGGTCAAACTCTTTTAGCTACCAACCAGAAATTCAGCAATACCTTCTTGATGTTGCAAAGAAGTTCAAACTTCGTGATCTCATAAAGTTCAATCATGAAGTACTCGACATTACGTATAACCACTCAAAGAAACTTTGGGATCTAAAAACGAATCATGGTGACTTTGAAGCACGCAATGTAATTCTTGCAGCGGGTGGACTCGCTGAAGCAAGGCTCCCAAACATTGACGGAATCGAATCTTTCGCGGGACAGACAATGCACACTGCACGCTGGGACAGTTCCGTTGACCTCAAGGGCAAGCGCATTGCTGTTATTGGAACAGGGGCGAGTGCAGTTCAGATGATCCCAGAAATTGTTCCAATTGCAGCCCACGTTGATGTGTTCCAGCGAACTGCATCTTGGATTCTTCCTCATATGAAAGGTCACCCCGTAAAGAAGTGGACCACACTCACCTACCGATTCGTTCCAGGAGCACAGTGGTTGGTCAGGTGGGCTGGATACTGGCGCCGCGAGCTTCTTGGACTGGCTTTTACAAAGAAGCTTGAAAGGCTACAAGTTGGTATGGATGGGGCCAAGCAATTTCGAGACCTGATGATTACCGATCCTGTTCTCAACGCAAAACTAACCCCTGACTACACAATGGGCTGTAAGCGAATTTTGATAACGAACTTCTTTTATCCAGCAATTGCTCAGCCAAATGTTGACTTGATCACTGAGGGCATAGACAGAATTGAATCTAATGGTGTGAGAACCAAAGATGGAGTGCTGCACGAAGCTGAAGTTCTCATCTGTGCAACTGGCTTCTACGTAACAGATAGTCCCGTAGGAAAACTTGTCCATGGTCTTGATGACGCAATACTTGCTGACTCTTATTTAGGTGACATGCCCAACTACTTGGGAAGTTCATTCTCTAAATTCCCAAATCTCTTCATGATGGGTGGCCCAAACACATCACTCGGACACAACTCAATTGTTTTCATGCACGAGAGTCAGCTCAATTACATTGTTCCGGCGATTAAGTACTCGCTAAAGAAGAAAGCCGTTGTCAGCCCTAAAGAAGCAAAGGCAATTGAGTGGACTAAGGCAATTCGAGCCAAAACATCAAGCACTGTTTGGGGCACTGGATGTAAGAGTTGGTACCTAAACGCGAGTGGCGAGAACACAACTGTGTGGCCGGATCAAACGTTTCGATTCCGTAAGTCAACTCGTGGGTTTAAGAAACAGGACCACGACATCACCGTATAAATAAAAAAGTCCCGTCGCTTCCCAGCGGCGGGCACTCTTTTATGAAACTTTGAACTAGTCCAAAGTGATTGGCGCGTCGATGTCGACTTCGACAGCTCCAACAACGTCTGGCAAAAGCGCATCTGCCATACGTTCACGAACACGGCCATCAATTTCAGCCATGATCGCTGGGTTATCACGCAAGAAGTTTTTAACGTTCTCACGACCTTGACCCATTTGTTCGCCTTCATAGGTAAACCAAGCTCCAGCCTTCTTTACGAAGCCGAGTTCTACAGCAACATCAAGAACTGATCCCTCACGGCTAATTCCATGTCCGTACATGATGTCGAATTCTGCTTGCTTGAACGGCGCAGCGCACTTGTTCTTAACTACCTTCACGCGGGTGCGGTTACCAACTACTTCTGTTCCATCCTTAATTGATTCGATACGACGAATGTCGAGACGAACAGACGAGTAGAACTTGAGTGCACGCCCACCAGGAGTTACTTCAGGCGAGCCGTACATGACACCAATCTTTTCGCGAAGTTGGTTAATGAAGACTGCAACAGTGTTCGACTTTGAAAGACCACCAGTGAGTTTACGAAGTGCTTGGCTCATTAGACGAGCCTGAAGACCTACGTGGCTGTCCCCCATGTCTCCTTCAATTTCCGCACGAGGAGTAAGGGCTGCAACTGAGTCAATGATGAGAACATCAAGCGCACCAGAACGAATAAGCATGTCGGCAATTTCTAGTGCTTGCTCTCCAGTATCTGGCTGTGAGATGAGGAGGTCATCTACGTTAACGCCAATGGCTCGTGCGTAGACCGGATCCATTGCGTGTTCCGCATCGATGTAGGCACACACTCCACCGTTGCGCTGAGCTTCAGCGACAACGTGCATTGCGAGGGTTGACTTACCTGAAGATTCAGGTCCGTAGAGTTCAATAATTCGGCCACGTGGAAGACCACCAATACCGAGTGCCATGTCGAGTGCGAGTGCACCAGTTGGAATTGATTCGATATTCATGTGTAGGTTTTCGCCCATACGCATGATTGATCCCTTGCCGAACTGCTTCTCGATCTGGCCAAGTGCGGCTTCTAGGGCCTTTGCACGGTCATCGGTTGCCATTGGTTTCTCCTTGTTTTTTGTCATGCAGTCAAATTAGGTAGCTGCTGTGACATTAGGTATTTCCTGCCTGATTTCACGGTACTACGAACAAGTGTTCGTATCAAGGATTATTTGTGAAAATCTTTGAAAAGCCTTTAATTACAGGCTAATCAGCAAGGGCTTGATACACCAAGGTCTGAAGTTCACGGCGAATTGGGTACGTAGAGCTCGGCATCAGCTGGGTGAAAAAGCTCACTGTGATGTCTTCTTCTGGGTCAATCCAGAACGCGGTTGATGCCGCACCACCCCAGTTGTAGAGACCTTCGCTACCGAGATTTTTATTCTTAGCTCGATCAATTAAAACTGCAAAACCTAATCCGAATCCAATCCCATCAAAAGCAGTTTCGGACCATGAATCGATAGCAAGTGTTGCAAGGTCAGTGTTGTCTGGCAAGTGATTCTGCGTCATAAGACTGACTGTTCGGCTGGAAAGAAGTCGTACACCATCAAGCTCTCCCCCGTTAAGAAGCATCGCCATGAACCGGTTGTAGTCATGTGCAGTTGAAAGAAGACCTCCACCACCAGAAAATCCTGACGGTAATTTTTCAGCCTTAACTGCAAGATCAACATACGGCACTGCCCCATCTTTTCCTGGGACGTACAGCATCGCGAGTCGATCTAATTTTTCTTGCGGACAATAGAAATCTGAATCGTGCATCCCAAGAGGTGCAAAAATTCTTTCCATAAAGAATTCACGAAGTGACATTCCACTCCAGATTTCAACAAGACGACCGAGTACATCTGTGGCGAATGAATAGTTCCATTTTTCGCCCGGGTGAAAGAGCAATGGAGCATTGCACGTAGTGCCATCGCCAAAATTCCAATTATACGCAACTATATTGGCATAAAGCACGGGCACTTTAAAGCAC
>CAIKVF010000041.1 GCA_903830745.1 uncultured Actinomycetes bacterium
GATAGAAGTAGCCCTTGCCCTCTAGTGGTGCGCCACCAGCGTGCACTACTGCACCCTTTGAGATTGAGTCTGCAACCTGAGCAGTAATGAGTTCGTACTGAGACTTATTTACGAGTGGCCCGAGAACGGTAGTTGGCTCCATTGGTGATCCAACAGGCACTGCCTTCATGGCTTCAGAGAATTTTGCGGTGAACTCTTCGGCACGGTCCTTAACAACTATGAAACGCTTAGCTGCGATGCATGCTTGTCCGTTGTTCTGCACACGTGCAGTAACGGCTAGTGGAATCGTGTGATCCATGTCTGCAGAACTCGCAACAATAAATGGGTCAGACCCACCAAGCTCCAGTACGCACTTCTTCAAGTACTTACCAGCGAGTGCCGCGACACTGCGACCAGCGCGCTCAGAACCAGTAAGCGTTACGCCCTGGATACGAGGGTCGGCAATTATTGCTTCTACTTGTTCGATCTCGACAAAGAGATTCGTGTAGACACCCTCAGGAAATCCAGCTCGTTTGAAAAGGTCAGCCATGTACTGCGCACAGCCAGGAACGTTTGGTGCGTGCTTAATAAGAACAACATTTCCCGCCATCAGGTTTGGAGCAACGAAACGGGTGATTTGCCAAAGTGGAAAGTTCCAAGGCATAACACCAAAGAGTGCACCAATTGGGTCGTAGCGAACACCGCTATTTTTTGCTGGTGTTTTTATACTTTGCGTTAATAGCAATGATTCAGCGTGCTCGGCGTAGTAGCGCATAGTGCTCGCACACTTTGCCGCTTCGCCCTTTGCGGCGGCGAAGGTCTTGCCCATTTCAGAACTCATTAGTTCAGCAGTAACTGGTATTTCACTTTCAAGTAGTTCTGCAGCCCTGACCATGAGCAATGCTCGATCGGCAAAGGAGAGCTTCTTCCATGAGTCGAATGCTTCGTGAGCGCGTCCAATTTCCGCCTGTACGTGCGCGTCGCTGTGCGTGTCGTACGTTGCGTTTACTTCTTCGGTCGCTGGGTTTATAGAGATAAAGGGCATACCTCTATTCTGGCAGTATTTACTGAGCCTCAACCACCGGGCCGCTAATGGCAGACCACACCTTTTCGCCTCGGATAACAAGGTAGAGAACAACTAGGGCCATTAGTCCTGCAGATATTTCAGTTATTTCCCTTATTCCCACAAGTTTCGATAACCACGACTGCAGTAACGCGCCGAATGGATAAAACACCGAGAGCGACAATGTGTAGAGACTCAGGATTCGAGACCGCTCTGAGACTGGAGCGTACAGCTGTACTGCGGCATTGAAGCCATTTAGTGCGCCGACGTAGGCTCCCCCGAGCAAAGTAAGCGACAACATTGCGCAAGCAAAATTAGGCGAGACGGCATAAAGAAAATCACCGATTGCGAGCATCGCCATTGAATACTTAATGACGTGTGCACGTGATTTTCTGCGGGTAACGGCAGGAAGCGTAAATGCGGCAATTACGGCGCCCACTCCTTGAGCCGTCACGAGCCAAGAAGTTCCAACTCTTCCAGAGTGCAGAACATCAATTGCCATTGCTGGAATAAGTGTGATGAATGGGCTGATGATAAGTCCAACAATTCCAACACCAATGATTGGATACCGGCATCCAAGTACACGCCACGCCTGCTTCATCCCCACAACAAGCTCTTTCATTGGCTGCACTTTTGTGAGAACTTTTGCGCGTGGCTTGGTTCGAACAAAGAAAAACATTATGACGACTACTGCAAATGAAACTGCATTAGCGACAAAGCAGATTGCGGGAGAACCGAATCCGAGCGCCACCGCTGCAAGCACCGGACCAATAATTCTTCCCAAGTTGAACTGGGCGGAAGAAAGAGAAATCGCAGCCACAACTTCATCCGTGTCAACTAGGTCTCGAAGCAGTGACTGCCATCCTGCCCACGACGACGAACTCGATAGTCCTTCAATGAGTGCAAGCGTGCAAGCGACGAATGGCGTTAAGTGATGCATGAAAAGTGCAACCGCAAGAAGTGTTGCGGTAATTGTCATGATGAAATTATTTAGTTGAATCCACTTTTGACGATCAAATCGGTCAGCGACAATGCCGCCGAGTGGTGAGCCAATAATTGCTGGCAACCATCCACAGAAGGTAAGTAGTCCGAGCCAAACAGGATTGTGCGTTGTTTCGGTGAAGTACACACCGAGTGCCACACTCTGCATCCATGTACCAATGGAAGAAGTGAAGTTTGAGATTACGGCTAAAGCAAAACTTCGGTGTCGAAGTGGTGCGAGTGCAACAGAAGCCATAGAACACAACGCTACTTAGTGCGCAGCGCGATTAGCGCTTTAAGAAATTATTCTTGGTCTTTTTTGCGGCGTGGACGCAATGCGAACCACCAGACTGAAACAATCGTTGAGAGAATTCCAACAATTCCAAGAGACGCCTTAACGCCTTTGTGCTTGCCTTTTTCGTTTTCGCTCATGTATCTATCGTAGTGAGCAAAATGCCGGGGGCAAATAGCCCCCGGCATCAAGCAAAACAAGCGACTTAGGCCTGTGAAGCAGCTTCAATATTGAATTCAAGACCAATCTTGTGGCCAACTACTAGCGATCCATTTTCTAGAGCACCTTCGAAGTCGACCCCGAAGTCACGGCGATCGAATTCACCCTTTGCTTCAAAGCCAGCAACTGATACCCCTGGGGCCATTGAAGGACCAGAGCCTAAGAATTCAAGAGCGAACGTAATTGGCTTGGTAACACCTTTAATGGTGAGGTCCGCCACAAGTTCGAAGTCATCTCCGCCCTTTGCCTTAATAGAAGTTGACTTCAAGTTAAGTGTTGGGAACTTCTCTTCTTCAAGGAAGTCTGCTGACTTAAGGTGACCGTCACGCATCTCGTTTGCTGTTGAAATCGAAGCAGCCTTTACGGTCGCCTCAACTGAAGAAGTTTCTGGAGTTTCACCGATTGTTACAGTTCCTTCAAAGTCAGTGAATGAACCACGAACCTTTGAAGCAACGAGGTGGCGGACGGTAAAACCGATTGAACTGTGTACTGAGTCGACGGTGTAAACGCCTGGAGCTGGGAGGTTGCTCATTTAAATTTCCTTTGATTTGAACACTTTTGTGTAATCATGACTATAAAGGTCATAATTAGATTTCAGTCGGTACAGATGTCACAA
>CAIKVF010000042.1 GCA_903830745.1 uncultured Actinomycetes bacterium
ACGTTCTTCGAGTGATGCTGTGAGAAAGACTTTTAGTGTGGCGTTTGGAAAAACAACAGTTGCGATGTCTCTGCCCTCAACCACGGTGCCGATTGGCTGTTCCTGGGACCACTTTTGCTGACGAGTAACCATTGCAGCTCGAACAAGGGCATTCGCAGCAACCTTGGAGACACCAACATTGATGTGATCTTGTCGAATTTCGTCCTCAACGTCTCTGCCATTGATCGTGACTCTAGGCAACGTTGTAATGAGTGCTTCTCTGGCGAGTGATCCCATTGCATCTTCGTCATGAATGTCAATGCCACGAGAAAGTGCCTCACAGGTAACAGCTCGGTACATTGCACCGGTATCAAGGAACGACCAGCCAAGGCCTTCGGCGACCGCCTTAGCAACTGTTGATTTGCCAGAACCTGCTGGTCCATCAATTGCAATGATTAAGTTGCTCATCGCAGTGAATCTAAGTGCTCGAAGAAGTTTGGATAGCTCGATGCGACAGTTGAGACACCTGTAATTTTTCCACCGTTGCCACTGATTGCCGCCACTGCGCTCGACATAACGATTCGGTGATCAAGGCCACTGTCAATCATGAATTCTTGGAACAAAGATGCATCTCCAAGTCCTTCAACATAGAAATTGTCTCCATCGCTCCAGACTTTGCAACCAAGTAATGAGGCAATGCGCATCGATCCTTCAAAGCGGTCTGATTCTTTGAGTCGAAGCTCCCCCATGTCAAGAAAGGAAGTAACGCCTGTGGCTGCTGCAGCTGCAACACTGAGCGCTGGCACTTCATCAACAGAAGGAATTTCTGAAGCGTGAATTTCAGTTCCATGAAGTTTCGACGTCGATGCCTTAAGTCCAGAATCATCAATAGTGATTGTGCCACCCATGCGTTGAAGCACTGAAACAAAACCAATCCGCTCTGCAGATGTATCAATTGAGTTCACGTGAATCTGAGCATTGTGGTGAATGAGACCAAGTACCGCAAAGAATGCAGCTTGCGAAGGGTCTCCAGGAACAACCCAGTGTGCACTCTTTGGTCTTCCTGGATGCACGGTTACTGATCGACCTTGTCCAACATCAACGCTTTCAATTTGAATTCCTGCGTGGCGAAGCATGTCTTCAGTTGCGCTTCTGGTTCTGACGTCCTCATGAACAGTGCTTAGTCCAGATGCGCTGAGCCCAGCAAAGATGATGGCGGACTTCACCTGCGCACTTGCCTTAGGTACGTGATACTCAATGCCAACGAGCCTCGAAGAACCAGTGATCTTTAGTGGAGGGGTGATGTGCTTTCCTTGACCTGAGAACTTTGAGCCCATCATTTCTAGAGGTTCTGCAACTCGGTCCATTGGTCGCTTCGAGAGTGATGCATCTCCAATCAGCGTGTGAATACCTTCAATGCCACTTACGATTCCCGTCATAAGTCGTATTGTCGTTCCTGAATTACCACAGTCGAGATCGCTGCTTGCAGCGTGAAGTCCTTCTGTAGGTCCAGTAATAGTTACCTGGTCACCGTTGTCTGTTCGAACAGCTCCCATTGACTGAAGCATGGTGCTCGTAGATGCAACATCTTCACCACTAGAGAGTCCTTCAATGGTGCTCGACCCACTTGCGAGTGCACTTATCATCAGTGCACGGTGCGAAGCGCTTTTGTCACCAGGAACACGAACGTCGCCGCGCAGTGACGATGCGGGTTCAATCTGACGTTCGTCGCTCATTATTCGGTGGCAACCTTAAAACCATGAGAGGTCAGAGAGTCGCAGAAAAGATCACGTTGCGCTAGGTCAATTGCGAGAAGCAACGTTCCGCCAGTCCCCTCTATTCCGTGAGCAATTTCAATGTCGTAGATGTTGACGAGTAGGTCTGACGCAGCTTTGGTGACTTCGGCGAGTACTCCAGGCTTGTCAGGGATAGCAATGCGAAGGTATGCAAGATTCTCTGAGCTGAGTGCGCGTCCTGGAAGCTGGCGGCGAGCTTGTGACGCAGTTGTAAGAGTCTTTTTGATGTCTTCTCGAGCATTGGTGTCGAGTGCAGTTCTAAGAGCACCAATACGTTTTTCAATTGCATCGAGTGTTGAGGTGATTGCTTCACGATTTTCAAAGAGAATATCTGGCCAAATGGCTGGGTCCCCTGCAGCAACTCGTGTCATGTCTCTAAAGCCACCAGCAGCTAGCTGCAGCAGCACAGGATCTTGCTCCGCGGTCTTTGTTGCTTCATTCATTAGAGCGCCAGCAAGCAAGTGAGGGACATGGCTAGCAAGAGCCACAAGACGGTCATGGTCGCCACCAGAAATTGCCACAACGCTTGCTCCCAGTTCACGAAGAATTGAATGAAGGGCGGTGTAGACCTCTGGTGGTGTTGCATCGGTTGGAGACAGCACCCAGGTGCAACCTTGGAACAGGTCAGCTCGAGCTCCTGCGAACCCACGCAGCTCAGATCCTGCCATTGGGTGTCCACCCAAGAATCGTGCATCGCTGATTGAACTGACAATTGAATCCTTTACCCCAGCAACATCAGTGACAAGGAGTGACTTCGAGCTAACAGAAGAAAGAACTCGATTGGCAATCTCAGCAACAGTTCCTGCTGGAGTCGCAATTACAACAAGTGCGTGACTTTCTCCGAGTTCACCCGCTGAAACGATGCCACGTTCTAACGCTTCTTTTAGAACAGTTGCATTTGCATCCTCGCCAGTTACGTTCCATCCCGCATCGCTAAGCGCGAGGGCCACCGAAGATCCAATTAGTCCGAGACCAATTACGTGAGCGAGCTGCTTATTTTGGGAGGTCATCGCGAAGTGACTGCGCATTGTGAAGGTAGACGTGATGAATTTCACTGCGAGAACGTGTTGTGTAGATGTGCATCATGATTCGAATGCATTTGCTCATTGATCCAGGAACGTTAATTTCGCTGGCACACATTAACGGAATGTCACCAAATCCAACTTCTCGAGCAGCTGCTGCGGGAAACGTTGACGTGAGATCAACCGAAGTTGTAAAGATAACGCTGATTACATCGTCATGTTCGATTTCATTACGCGACATGAGTTCCAAAATGAGTTCACGGGTGCGCTCGCCT
>CAIKVF010000043.1 GCA_903830745.1 uncultured Actinomycetes bacterium
AAAAGAAGTCTCCGCTCCCAGCTCTACCGCGACGCGCGAATCCTAGGCAACATCGAATCAGCGGTTCAAGGACCAGGTGCTTACGCCAAGCGAACTGTTCGACGCAAGGTGTACAAGCAGACCAACAAAATCACTCGAAGCATTCTTCGAGGTTTCGGCCTTAGCCGTTAGGCCAGCGCGCAGTTCCAACCGTGAAGTAACTCCAGGGCTTAGGTCCCTTGGCGTAACGCTGGCGAATAACTTCAACTTCGCAACCAGCTTCTTTTAAGAGCGCAAGTGGGTCGCGAGTCAAATTGCAACCACCAGCAATTTTCTGTTCGAAGCCGTTGAGGCGGTGCTGCCATTTAGCAATACTTGCGTCAGGTGAAAGTCCGTGCTCAAGGAAGTGGAACGAAGCACCAGGTTTTAGAACTCGTCGTATTTCACTGAGAACTTTGACAGGATCTGAAACCGTGCAAAGGGTGAATGTACAAAGTGCCCCATCGCAAGAATTATCGCTCAGCGGCAAATCTTCACCAACAAGTCCAACTCGTTCTATAACAACGTTGCTACTAGCAATTCGTTCCATGGCCATTGTGGAAGCTTTATTCGAAGGCTCTACCGCAAAGACCTTCTGCAGTCCCTCTGGATACAGTTCAACGTTGCGACCTGAACCAAAGCCAATCTCGACGATTTCACCGTGCAAACCAACGACGGCTTTTTGACGCCAGCGATTCATGTTCTTCGAACCACACGCCAGGTCCACAATCTTTGGAACTACATTTTCTTCGTACCAACCCATAGTCCGACACTAGTCACTACGTCACAAAAATGCTGACTGACGTTTTCTTTTTGCTCATCGGTGTTACCTTTTAAACATGAAGCGCTTAATTACACCAATTATTTCACTCTTAATTTTCAGTGTTGCGCTTTCGTCTTGCGCTGCAAGCGCAATGGGCTCAGGCAACAAATACGTTGACGCACAAACTGGACTCACCTACTCGCTCTATAAACCAGTGAACACACTCGGTATTGCTCAGAGCAAGTTTCAGCTACTCGTGTGCGGAGGAGGTGGCGAAGAGTGGGTCTACGTCAACTTTGTTAAGGGCGCCAAGAAAATAGAAACTATGCAGACAAAGTCTGGTGCACACTGCTCGAACCCTGGTCTCTCTGTAAAGATGCCCGGAGTCAAAGTAAATGGAATAAATGCGTCAGTGTTTGTTTACTGTGACCCAACAAAACCAAACGCTGCGAAGAACTGCAAAACGTCTGACATCACCAAGGTTGGCGGTTATCTAATGATGACGTTGCCCGGGTATTACAAAATGAAGCCAACAACTATGCAGGTGCAAGTCTCTGGTGGTCTTTCGTACGCTGATCTGTTGAGCGTTGCTCGCTCAATGACGCCTGCGTCAACGAAGCCTTCAAACTAGAAAAGTGCTTTCCAATCACTTTTAACGGTGATTGAAAAGCACTTCACTTGGTGGGCGCTGAGGGACTCGAACCCCCGACCTGCTGAGTGTAAATCAGCTGCTCTAGCCAACTGAGCTAAGCGCCCAAGGTGTACAAGCCTAGATGATTCCAGCACCCGTCATAATCCCTAGCAATTCTGGCGTGGCACAAAAGATTGGGTGGCGAACCGCCATTTCAGAAATCACTAATTCTTCGTTGTAATAATCAGCGTCCACCGCACCGGCTTCACGCGCAATAAGCAGACCAGCCAAATAGTCCCAAGGATTGAGACCAGAATTTCCAGCAACACCAAATACATCAAGTGAGCCGTCAGCAATTAGACAGATTTCAAGTGCTGCAGCACCAAGTGCACGGTGTTGCCACCATCCGAGATTCTTTGATGGAAATCCTGAAAATGCAGCAACTGACTCCGACATAACAGTCTGGCCGCTCGGGTGGATTGGGTTACCGTCACGAAATGCGCCACTCCCCTTTTCTGCTTCAAAGAATGTTCCCGTTGCTTGGTTCATTACGAGTCCGGCAACGAGTTCGTTACCACGAAGTACCGCGAGACTCGTGGCGAAGAATGGAACACCGCGGTCGCAGTTGGTTGAACCATCAATAGGATCCACAACAACCGTAAGTTCACCGCTGCCCGTTACCCCTGACTCTTCACTAACAACCCGGTACCCGGCTCCCGTTAGAACACGTACCGCAACCTCATCGGCTGCAATGTCGAGGTGGTACTGCGTATCGCGCAGCCCGGAATATCCTCGTCCACGGTGCGATTTGATTGCTTCATTAATTTCTAATGAGCACTGGCGAAGGGGTCCAAAAATGTCACTGGTCACATGTCCACGCTAGCGGCGAAGGGCACTAACCTGAGTGTCAATGGCCGCTATTGACGTTGCAGGATTCGTTGCAGACCTGAAAGACCATGCGGTTACCCATGGCTTTCATGTTCACGATGAACGACACTTTGTAGAAACTTATTCACTACGCCAAGCCTGGGAAGTTGACCTGCACCCTGAAGAAGGTTGTGGTGGACCAATTGACCTGCACATAGAACTCGACGTTGATCCAAGAACCCTCCTCGCATTTGAAGACGCGGTGCTCGGGCTCCCTGAAGAGCTCGACCCACCAGACGAATTCCATTTCCCACTGATGCTCACCTGGACACTTCCTCCAATGCCACAAAGCCCTGATCTACTTCGTCTCGCTATTGACCTAGCTCCAGTAGGTGGAATGGACATGCCGCTCGAAGTAACTGCATCAGATTCATTTGCATCCCCCACTGAAACTAGTGAGCGCAGAATTTCAATCGTGGCCCACCGGGCAATTTCACTCAGCCAAGTAGCCAAGGGTGAAGATCCACTTTGCGAAATATTTGAAAAGAGCCGTGCAATAAGTGACTTTCTTTTACAGGCGGCTGATTCATGGCTCAGTTAAAGCAACTGCTCATTGCAAGTTCAGTACTCGTTGCAGGATTAACACTCAGCGCATGCGGGAACTCCAGCGCCATTGCTAATGCCCGACAAGCCTGTCACGAAGTAAAAATTGCACTAGCGACGCAGAAGAAAAGTGAAGCCCCTGGGCTCAGCGTCAGTGAAGTTGATGCACTTCAGTCGCTCGCCTTAGGACAGTTATTAAAAGGTTCTTCCTATGCCGCTCGTGCAACGACAGCAGATGGCAGTTGGAACGTGCTGCAAACGTCAATAAATGAATCAGAACGTGTGCCTCTTAAATACACTGCAGCAACGCTGACACGAATCTGTCAGATTGCTAATTCCGATACGCCGTATCTCTAGTTTCGAGGGAAACGTTCGTACAACCACTCGAGAGAATTTTCTTCGAGCATTGCATCTTCCCAGCCATCGAGTTTGTCTTCGAGCGCTGCGATTGATGAAACTTTTCCAATAACAACAACAGTGAGGTCCTTGACCTCTGTTTTTGAAACTAAAAAGTCACCAAAGATGTCTTCTGAGACAAAGGCGTCAGGCTCAACAAGCAAATAAAGTTCGCCAGTTGCTTCCACCCATGAAAGTTCGTATTCGTTATCAGCAGCGTCTGACCACTCAATACCGAATTCAAATTCTGCGCTCTCGCGCCTCGCTTCGTTCTCTTCATAGAAGTCATCAATGTCCATTTCCCCAGCCTAGAGCGAACTATGTGCGTTGTACAGGGTGTCGCAGAAGTTGTGACAAATGTCGCTTTAGGACGTACTCAGAGCATTGTTGGCCAGTGCGTACATGGCTCTCAACTGTCTACATGCCCATACAAAATGATTTATTAGGTCAACTGCGACGTGAATGGCGACGTTTAGGCAGATCAACAGCTTCATGTTTGGCACTTAGAGAACTAAAGACTCGACATCCAGACGCTGGGTTTGGCGACCTGCATGATTTGTGCGACGTCGTTGATGCCTTAGATATGAAGTCGAGACTTTCAGTTATTGAGCGAGCTGAAATTCTTCGGGTCTTGCTGGAAGATGCCCATGATCCCCTGATTTGTCGCACGTTGCTGCAAACTCTTATTCCCGGAATTGTCAGTGTGTGTCGTCAGCTCAGGTTTGGCGAAGGAGTTATTAGTGAGCCAAGCGAAGTACTCGCCACTGCACTTTCGTTCACGAATGAGCTGGTTGTGAAGTGGGCCGGAGAATCACGTCAGTACAGCGCACCTGACATTTTGTCTGCACTTAAGGGAAGAATGCGTCGCTGGATTGGAAAAGAACGAGAAGCACTAAGTGCCGTGTCGAACTTTGACCAGGGAGACCCACCAGACGTTGCAGCTTCTCCACTCTTATGTCGACTAAATAGTTATTACGGCAGCCGCTACGAAAGAGTTGCACGAATTACGTATTTGCGAGTCTTTGAAGGTAGATCTCTTCGTGACCTCGCACGAGCAGATCACTCGTCATACGGTTCGCTACAGGCAGAGCTGAAGAACTTCGCAATCAAGTTCCTTCTATG
>CAIKVF010000044.1 GCA_903830745.1 uncultured Actinomycetes bacterium
AGTTACTGCAGTTGTAAAGCCATTCAAGCTCGATGAAGTCAAGGTTGCCGTTAAGGCACTTGGCGTTAACGGAATGACCGTTTCACAGGTTCGTGGATTCGGTCGCACCGGTGGACACATTGAGATTTATCGCGGTAAGGAATACGAATTCGACTTCGTCGACAAGATTCGTATTGAGATTGCCTGCACCGATGAAGCTGCTGAAAAGATCTGCGACACAATTGCTGACGCAGCTAAGACAGAGATTCACGGTGATGGAAAAGTTTGGATCTCAGACATCGAGCACGTGGTACGTATTCGTACCGGCGAGCGTGGTCCTGACGCAGTTAAGTAGTAGTTACTACCCGGCTTGGCGGGCGACGGCTTCGGCCGCCGCCTGCGCCGCGGTGGCATCACCCAAGTAACCGGCGCTAAGAATGTTTAATTCGCTGTCGAACTTGATGCGGTAGGGAATACCGGTTGGAATTTCTAATTCCGTAATTTCATCTTCTGGGATGTTTTGCAAAATCATTCGAAGTGCACGAAGAGAATTGCCGTGCGCCACAACAAGCACTGATCCACCAAGCACTCCTTCTTTACGAAGATCTTCTGCAATCACTTCAGTGAAGTACGGAGACACGCGGGCAACAACATCCTTCAAGCATTCGGTCATAGGTATTGCTTCAACTGGAACGTCGCGGTAGCGAGGGTCTCCTACATTGCTTCGTGGATCACCATCGGGCAGCGGCGGAGGTGGAACGTCGTAGGAACGTCGCCAGAGCTTTAGTTGTTCCATCCCAAACTTCTCAGCAGTTTCTTTTTTGTCCTTACCCGTGAGGTCGCCGTAGTGACGCTCATTGAGTCGCCAACTTCTACGAACTGGGAGCCACGAGCGATTAGCTGTTGAAAGAGAGATGTTGGCGGTGCGGATTGCACGAGACAGAAGAGAAGTGTGTAGGACTCGAAGATCAAGTCCGGGTTCGTTGGCGAGCAGCACTCCGGCGGCCTGCGCCTCGGCAACGCCTTCGGCGGTGAGGTCAACATCGTGCCACCCCGTGAAGAGGTTGAGCTCGTTCCATTCAGAACGCCCGTGACGAAGGAGAATTAGATCTGCCATACAAATAAGCCTAAACCACCCCTCCGAAAAAGCCAAAAGGACAAAATGCCTTATCTTTCTCCTTTAAATACAGAGAAATCTAAGAAGTGACTAAAGCCTTAGAAGTTTTCTTGACAAGAGGACACTCAACTTTGTACACTGGATGTCATGGGTTGAGTCTTCCCGGAAGGTCCGGCGAGCAAAACCCTTTAATTTAAGGAGTTTTTATGGCCAAGGCAGTCGGAATCGACCTAGGAACCACCAACTCGGTGGTTAGTTTTCTCGAAGCGGGTGAGCCCGTTGTAATCCCTAACGCAGAAGGTGGTCGCACGACCCCCTCAATCGTTGGTTTCTCAAAGACCGGTGAAGTTCTCGTTGGAGAAGTCGCCAAGCGTCAAGCAATCACAAACCCTGAGCGCACTATTCGCTCAGTAAAGCGTCACATGGGTGAGAGCTGGTCCGTTGACATTGACGGCACCAAGTACACACCACAAGAAATCTCTGCGCGTATTTTGCAGAAGCTGAAGCGTGACGCCGAGGCCTACCTTGGTGACACAGTTACTCAGGCAGTGATCACTGTGCCTGCGTACTTCAACGACGCACAGCGCACCGCAACAAAAGAAGCTGGACAGATTGCAGGACTAGAAGTTCTTCGCATTGTTAACGAGCCAACCGCTGCAGCACTCGCGTACGGACTCGACAAGGGCGGCAAGGAGCAAACAGTTCTCGTGTTCGACCTCGGTGGTGGAACGTTTGACGTTTCAGTTCTAGAAATTGCTGACGGTGTGTTCGAAGTTAAGTCAACACACGGTGACACTCACCTCGGTGGTGACGACTGGGACAACGCAGTTATGCAGTATCTCATTAAGACATTCAAGGACACCGAAGGTGTTGACCTCAGTCAAGACAAGATGGCCGTACAACGTCTGCAAGAAGCTTCTGAAAAAGCAAAGATTGAACTCTCTGCTGTTCAAGAGACGCAAGTGAACTTGCCATTCATCACTGCTACTGCAGATGGCCCAAAGCACCTCGACATCAAGCTCACACGTGCGAAGTTCAATGAACTAACTGCAGACCTCGTTGAGCGTTGCCGCAAGCCATTCGAACAAGCCATCAAGGACGCAGGTCTAACGATTGACAAGATCGACAGCGTCATCATGGTTGGTGGTTCAACACGTATTCCTGCGGTGCAAGAACTCGTGCAAAAGGTCACTGGCAAAGAGC
>CAIKVF010000045.1 GCA_903830745.1 uncultured Actinomycetes bacterium
AAAAATCTCAAAAAGACCATCGAGATTGAAAAATCAAGCAACATAGCGATGCAGCGCTTTATTGGTGACGCCTCTCACGAACTGCGCACCCCTCTCACCGTTATCAAGGGTTACAGCGAGATGTTGCAGAACGGGAGCATCTCTGATGAGCAGAGACAACGTGCTGCAGACCGCGTTGAGCGTGAAGTGGACCGGATGGATGCACTTATTGGCGACCTCCTTTTTCTTGCGGAAATAAATGAATCGCCATTTGTTCAGGGCTCATTGGTAAATCTCAGCGATTTCGCATCAACAGCTATTTTCGACTTCAAAGCAGATAACCCGCAGCGCGTAGTCACATCCGAAATCGAAAATGATGTAAACATCATTGCTCCTGAAGACTTCTTGCACCGAATGATTACTAATGCATTTACAAACATTCAGCGGTACACACCTAGTGAGGCTCCAGTACAAATTTTGTTGACTAGTGATTCATCACTGATTCATTTAAAAATTGAAGATGGAGGACCAGGACTATCTTCTGGGTACGGACTCTCGCCTCAACGATTCGCTCGAGGTGACGACTCTCGCTCACGAGAAAGCGGGGGCTCAGGGCTAGGTATGAGCATTATGGCTGATGTTGCAAGAGCTGTTGGTGGTTCAATGAAAACGGAACAAAGCACTCTTGGGGGGCTGGCAATTAGCTTTCAACTGCCACTTGCAAAGAAGTAATTACTTTTCGCTTAGCTGCTTAATTCCTTCAACGGTTTTCTGCATGTTTTGGCGCCAATCGTTCATACGCCACTCGACAATTTTTTCTTCGTTTTCTGGATCTTTCGCAATTGCGGCGTGAAGACCAGTCTGATTGAAGGTTCCAAGAACTCCGGACATCTTTAAAAGCGTTTTGTCACCATCTGGGAACAATTGAAAGGACCAAACCGATACAGGGTTGTCCAAGTCTTCAACAGTCCACTCAAAAATTTCATTAACAGAGAAATCCGTGATTGTTGATGTAGTAGTCCAAACTCTTTCGCCCATTTTATTGGTGCCTTTAAATTTTGAACCGAGACTGGGCTGTGCTCCATCAAGCCACACGGCACCTTGGAACTCTTCTGAGAATTTTGCTGGAAGATCTGGATCACAAATAAATGGCCAAACTTTTTCAACTGGTGCGCCAATTAAGACTTCGACATCTGCGCGTGGTTTATCACTTAGCTTCATAACCATTAAGGTTATGTGAGATTTCGTTACAACATGATAATTACATTTCTTTTGAGTTAATAATTTGGAGAAAAATGAACACTAACCATGACCGTAGATGGCAAATACTCGCGGTGCTTTGCCTGAGTGTTTTCTTGGTAGTTGTTGACAACACAATTGTCAATGTCGCGATCCCGGCCCTCTCACAAAACCTTCATGCCTCTAACTCTGCTCTTCAGTGGATAGTTGACGGATACTCACTTCCATTCGCTGGTTTACTTCTTGCAGGTGCTGCAGCGTCAGATCGATTTGGTCGCAAAAGAACAATGCAGTTTGGTCTGGTTTTTTTCGCACTCTTCAGCACACTTGCGGCATGGTCTACTTCAACTTCACAACTAATCAGCTGGCGTGCACTTATGGGAATGGCTGCTGCGTTTATTTTTCCCGCGACGCTTTCTATCCTGACCGTAGTTTTTGAGGACCCGGCAGAACGAGCTAAAGCATTTGGCTTCTGGGGCGCAACTTCAGGTGCCGCAGTTGCATTTGGGCCAATCACCGGAGGAGCGTTAATCACTCACTTCTGGTTCGGCTCAATTTTTCTTGTGAACTTGCCGCTTTGTGTACTCACACTTCTATTTGGTCACTTCATTATTCCTGAGTCAAAGAGCCCGCAAGTACATCGCTTCGATCTGATTGGGCTTGTTCTTGGATCATCAGGGCTAACTACATTGTTGCTCGCAATTATCCAAGGTCCAACATGGGGTTGGAAAGCACAGACAACGCTCCTGCTATTTGCTGTGTCTGCAGTTCTGCTTCTCTCTTTTGTTATTTGGGAGCTACGTAACAAAGAACCACTTCTAGATGTGCGTCTCTTCAAGCGTCCTGCATTTTCAGCCGGAGCAGGATCAATAGCAATTTCATTTTTTGCGCTATTTGGGTTTATCTTTCTAGTTACGCAGTACTTTCAATTAGTGCGCGGGTACTCGCCTCTTTCTTCAGGTGTGCACACTTTGCCCTTTGCAATCGTTACTGGAATCTTCACTCCAATCGGTGCGAGTCTGGCACTTAAATTTGGTGCGCGCTCAGTTGTCAGTCTTGGTATTGCCATTGAAGGAGCAGCAATTTTCTGGATGGGACTGCTACCTGCAAACGCAGCCTATTTCGGTCCAGTTGTTGGATCAATGTGCATGATGGCACTTGGATTTGCGCTAATTGGTGCGTCATCAACTGCCGCAATCATGACTTCTCTCCCCCCAACTCAAATTGGAGGTGGCTCAGCAGTGAACAACGTGACACGTGAACTCGGTGGAACTCTAGGAGTGGCGGTAATTGGTTCGGTCTTTAGCTCTACTTTTGGTCCACAAATTATTAGTGCATTTAAGCCAGCGGGTTTACCAGCTTCGGTAACAACCAACGCATCTTCCTCAATGCAGCAAGCGGTTGGCACACTGCACTCTCTGCCTTCAGCAGTCGCCCAGAAGATTCAGCCGGACGTTGTTTCGTCATTCATGAACGGATTCCACCATGGTTGCTTCGTGATTGCCGGAGTCGCATTCGTAGTTGCCCTTGCTGTTATCAAGCCACTACCTGGAAAAGGAAAACTTAAGGAAGTGAGCGCTTCAGCTCACTAGCTCTACGCTTTTTTCATAATGCTGGACTTGAGATATAGATCTCCAAATCCTTCAACGCGAGCCTCCACGTCGTGTCCACCTGGGCCTGGAGTGAGACGAATATTACGAACTCGGGTACCAACTTTTAATGTGTTGGAGCTCCCCTTTACCTTCATGTCTTTAATAATCGTGACGGTATCACCATCTTGCAAGATGTTGCCTACTGCGTCACGAATAACATCATCAACCACTTCATCCGAAGCTTCTTCTTGCGCAATCCATTCGTGGGCACATTCTGGGCAAACAAGTAATGCACCCATTTCATATGTATTGACACATTGGCACTTAGGGCAGGGAGCGAGTTCATCCATAGAACATTCAACCCTACTCACTTAAGAGAAAATAAACATTCACAACTAGGCAAGCGTTTTACTTTTGGTAGCCAACATGTTCAATATGCGCCTTAATGCGAAATTACTTATTCAACCTTTAATGACCACATTCCGAGCAACAGCACTAGAGCGCCAATCGAAGCACAGAGCCAACCAAATGAAAACAGTCCGATTATCACGCCACTCATAGCGCCACCAATTGCACCCATCAAGTTCATTACAAGGTCACTAGCGCCTTGAGATGATGGTCTCATTTCAATTAATACAGATTCAGACAACAGCGTCGAGCCAGCAATAAGGGTGCAAGACCATCCGAGTCCCAGGAGGAATAGTCCAATTCCAAGCGATACCGCATTCATTGCTGGTGACATCCCAGCTACTACAGCTGAAAGCACAAGTAGTGCAATGCCTATCTGAATTACTCGAACTCTGCCAACTTTGTCACTAAGCATTCCAACTAATGGAGAGAATGCATACATCCCCAGTACGTGAACACTTATTACTAAGCCAATGACAGAAAGCGTCACGTCAACGTGAGACATGTGAACTGGGGTCATTACCATTATTGAAACCATCGCCAAATGACCAATACCAATTGCCGTTATTGCAAACAACGCTTGGGGAATTTCTCGAATGTGTTTAAGCGCAGCTCGTGTGGTTTCATGTTTTTTCTGAGTCACACCATCAGAAGAAAGATTTGCTGTGAGATAAGG
>CAIKVF010000046.1 GCA_903830745.1 uncultured Actinomycetes bacterium
ATGCAGGACTTCAGAGATGGAGAGATCCAAGTTCTCGTGGCAACAGTTGTTATTGAAGTTGGTGTTGACGTTCCTGAAGCCAGCGTGATTGTTATTGAGGACGCGTGGCGATTCGGGCTCGCGCAACTACACCAACTTCGTGGACGTGTCGGGCGAAGTGGTGATCAGAGCTACTGCTACCTACTGGGTGAACCATCAACTCAAGATGGCTTAAAGAGAATTGAAGCACTGGTGAATTCAAATGATGGTTTTGCACTTGCAGAAATTGATCTTGACATCAGAGGAGAGGGCACAATCCTTGGATCTCGCCAACGTGGGCGAAGTGATTTGCAGTTAGCTTCGCTAAAGAATGATGAAGATCTACTCCTCGCGGCACAAGAAGTAGCAAAGTCCATGGTGAGTGCAAATGGACTAGATGCAGAGCCCGAAATGGTTGATGAACTTCGATTATTCGTGGAACCTGAAGAAGCAGACTTCCTATTTAAATCGTAGTGACAAAAAACGCCTACCCTTAGAGGGTGCGTGTAATTGGTGGAACAGCTCGAGGACGAGCACTTAAAGCAAAAATTCCGCCAACGGTGCGTCCAACTACCGACTACGCCCGTGAGGCTATTTTCTCAATGCTCGAAAGCCGCGGGGGACTGTATGACCTCGTCGTTGCAGACCTCTACTGCGGAACTGGTGCAATGGGAATTGAAGCATTGTCTCGTGGCGCCGCGAAGGTGTACTTCGTTGACTCCGATCCAGAATGCTTGGCCGCTGCAAAATTCAACCTCGAACCACTTAACCTCGAAGGCGAAGCGGTGTACATTCGCTCGACGTTGCCGGTCTGGCAGCCACCAAGTGACCTCGACCTGATTCTCGCGGACCCACCGTATGGCCCCTTTGATTTACCTGGTGTTTTGAAAGACGTAACTGCCACAAGGGCTGTAATTGAGAACGATCGCCACATGGATGCGCCCGAAGGATGGGTCGTTACGAAAACCAAGCGATACGGCACTACGCTCGTAACGTTGTTAGAAACACAGGAAGGCGACGTCGAATGACCACAGTTGGACTAATTCCTGGATCATTTGATCCTTTTCATAACGGTCACCTAGAAGTGGTGGAGCGCGCCTCTCACATCTTCGATGAAATTGTTGTCGCCGCAATCCGTAACCCACAAAAGTCGGAAGCACTTTTCGATCTCGATGAACGTCGCGACATGATTATTGAATCATGCGCTCACATTAAAAACGTCAGAGTTGTTTCAATTTCAACCTTGCTCGTAAACGTTGCGCGTGACGTAAACGCCACCGCAATCGTGAAGGGCCTTCGCGCCGTTTCTGACTTTGAGAGCGAACTGCAGATGGCTCAGATGAACCGTTCACTTTCTGGCGTAGAAACACTCTTCATTCCAACAAGCTCAAGTCACTCCTTTATTGCCTCCAAGCTTCTGCGTGAAGTAGCTCGCTACGGCGGAGACGTTGCAGCATTTGTTCCAGCAAACGTAAAGAAACAACTCGACATCAAGTTTCCAAAGGGGTCATAATGACATCATTTGAGGACTACAACATGGGCGATGATTTTTTGCAACCCGAATCGAATAACGCTCAATACGACATTGAAGCGAGTCTTCGCCATCTCGAAGAAATGATCATTCACGCTAAGCAGATGCCCCTATCAAGCTCTGCACTAATTCAGCGTGAAGAAGTTCTCTCAATTATTCAAGATGCACTCAGCAATCTGCCTGATGAAATTCGCCAAGCTCGCTGGGCACTTCGTGACCGCGAAGAACTCATGGCTACTGAACAGCAGAAGGCCCAACAGTTAATGGATCAGGTGCGCGCTGAAGCAGCTCGCATGGTTGATAAAACTGAAATTGTTCGCCAGTCGCGAATTCAGGCCGACAAGATCATTTCTGATGCGCAAGCAACTGCTCGAAAGATGATCAACGAATCTGACGATTTCATTGACGGCAAACTTGGTGGCTTCGAAATTGTGCTCGACCGACTACTTAGAACTGTTCAGTCAGGTCGCGAGCGCATGGCCTCACAAGGCATGCCTCTTTCAGTTGCTGGTGAAGAGCCAGGACCTGATGAGTTCTTTATGCCACCGCCAGCAGCGCCGCCAGTGCAAAGCAACGACCCGTATGCAGAGTCGTATGAATCAGGTCAGTCCTATTTCGATCAGGACTCCTTTTAACGATCGTGGCATCACCGTTTCTCGTCCCAGTGGCGTTACTACTACGCGACGTTCCTTCTTCGATTGATATTTCTGTAGAAGCTCCATTCGACGAAAAGAAAGAGTTCCTGCCACGTGGTCGTGCAGAATCAGACGTCAACAGTGACGCGCCACTGAAAGTAAACGTGAAGCTACAAAGCTTTAGTGGTGGACTACACGTTCGCGGTTCAGTCGAAGCTCCGTGGCACGGCATCTGTCGCAGGTGTTCTATTGAAGTCCTGGCGGTTTCGAAGGTCGAGGTAAGTGAGCGCTACGTCGATGAACGCGCTCCTGGAGATGAAGACGCGTACTTAATCGAGAATGATTTTATTGACCTAGCGCCGATGGCCCATGACGCAATTTTCCTTGATTTACCGCTGGCTCCGCTCTGTAAAGAGGACTGCAAGGGACTCTGCCCGTACTGTGGAATTGACCGAAATGAAGCCACTTGTGAGTGTCAGGGCCCAGTGGACCCGCGCTGGGCTACACTAGACAACCTGCGATTCATTGACTTTCCGTCTGATGAGTCCAAAGAAAATTGACGGTTAGCCCGTTAACGTTGAAAGAGAAGATCGATGCCAGTTCCAAAGAGGAAGACCAGTAAAGCCAAGGGGCGTTCACGCCAAGCTGCTGCGTGGCGTCTAGACCGTCCTTCACGCTCCGTATGCCCTCAGTGTGCAACTTCTAAGTTGCCACACATCGTGTGCCCTAACTGCGGTTGGTACAAGGGTCGCGTAGCAGTCGAGGTCAACTAATTTGACTCTTCCCATCGCTCTTGATGCGATGGGTGGTGACTTTGCACCCAGTGAAATCATTGCTGGTGCTCGACGCGCCGTCGATGAACTTGGTTTAGAAGTCATACTCGTCGGAGTTCCTGAACTCATGGGAGACCCACTCGGTCTCGAAGTATTTGCATGCACTGAAGTAATTGCCATGGACGACGAACCTGGTGGAAGTGTTCGAAAGAAAAAAGACTCCTCACTTGTTCGTGCCGCTGAACTTGTTCGAGATGGAAAAGCCAGTGCAATGGTCTCTGCTGGAAACACCGGAGCCACTATGGCTTCAGCGCTACTTCGCATGGGGAGACTTCCTGGTGTAGTTCGTCCTTGTATCGCAACTCCAATTCCTAACCCGGGCGGATCACCATGCATATTGGTAGACGCTGGTGCGAACTCTGAGTGCACACCAGAGATGCTTGTTCAGTTCGCTCAAATGGGATCAGCGTTTGCAAAAGCTCGCTACAAAATTGAAAGTCCCAAGGTTGGACTTCTCTCAATTGGTGAAGAGTCAACCAAGGGAACACCACTCGTAAAAGAAACGCACGAGCTCCTCGCAGCACTTAGTGACTTCAATTTCTTTGGAAATGTTGAAGGACGCGACTTGATTCCTTCTCCAGTTGATGTTGTTGTCACCGACGGCTTCACTGGAAACGTTGCACTTAAGACTCTTGAAGGCGCACTTAAATACATCTTCGGTGCAGTGCTCGGCGTCATCAATACCAATGACGCAACAAAAGCTGCTGGTGATGTGCTTTTTGAACATTTACTTCCTATCGCCGGAGAATTAACTCCCGACAAGCAAGGCGGCGCAATGCTGCTCGGACTTGATGGAATTTGCATCATTAGCCACGGATCTTCTAATGCCACGGCCATCATGAATGCACTTCGTGTGGCTTCAGAAATGGACAAAGCCGGAGTCGTTGAGAAACTACGCCTTACTATTCGCCCTGATCAGGGTTAATAATCTTCGTACTACGTACGAATTCTCGGTATCCTTTAGTAGCAACATTTAAGGAGTGGCCATGTCCGCTGACGCTGGAAGTTCAACACCGCTCGATCGAGCAGCAATTTTGAACATTGTTAAAGAGCAATTAGCTGAAATCTTGGAGAAAACACCAAGTGAAATTTCAGAGACAGAAGCATTCACTGAAATGGGTGCAGACTCTCTTGCACTAATTGAACTCGTAGAAGCCTTGGAAGAAAAGCTTTCAACATACGTTCCTGGATTTCACATTGACGACGAAGACCTAGAGAACTTGGGCTGCGTAAATGACGCCGTTGATTACGTTGCCGCCAAGCTTCAGGGCGCGTAACGAGGTCTGTGAGTCTTTTGACCTCAACTCTTGAGGCACTGGCAAATCACTTAGGGATAAGCCCTGAGAGTGAACTGCTTCATGTCGCCCTCACACATTCGAGCTACGCCGCAGAACACGACTGCATCTCTAACGAGCGTCTCGAATTCTTAGGCGACGCAGTTGTCGATCTCGCTGTTGCTGACCTCATCACACGCGAGTATCCGGAGTTGAACGAAGGAACTGGATCGTTAGTTCGCTCTCGAGTTGTGAATGAAGGATCGCTCGCATCACTGGCGCGTCGCCTTGAACTTGGATCTTGCATCAAAGTAGGTAAGGGTGAAATCAAGTCGGGTGGAACTGACCGTGACTCACTTCTCGCTGATGCATTTGAAGCTGTTGTCGCAGCTCTCTATTTAGAGAATGGCTTTCAGTCTGCGTGTGACTTTGTACAAGCCATGCTGGCTGACGATGTTTCTGACGCCTCATTAGCCCCCGATGAAGTTGATCCAAAGACGCAACTTCGCCAGTGGAGTGAACAACTTGGACACGGCACACCGATCTACGAAGTAACTGGTAGTGGGCCACTTCACGCCACAACATTTGAAGCAACAGTTCGAGTTGGATCATTGCTCGTTGCGAGTGGCCATGGCCGTTCAAAAAAGAGTGCAGAATCGCAAGCTGCAAAAGCTGCGTTGGAAAGGCGAAGCAATGCCTGAGTTACCAGAAATAGAAACAATACGAGCATCACTTTCACGCGACTTGGTTGGTAAAAAAATCAAGGGTGCGGCGGTGACCTCTGGCAAGATCGTTCGACGTCATAAGACCGCTAAAGATTTTCGCACTGCGGTTGAAGGCCACACGATTAAGTCAGCGCAACGTCTCGGAAAGAATTTGATCTTCGGACTCGACAACGGGACAAGTCTCGTGATTGATCTTGACGTCAGTGGCCGCATTCTTCGTTCGCAAGGACCAAAGGACGAGAAGCCTAAGCACACGCACGTTGTCTTTACGTTCACCCAGGGCGGAGAGATTCGCTACGTGGATGCACTGTCAAAGGGGGAGCTCTACGTTTCAACACCTCCACCAGAAGGCACTGAAGTAGAGATCTCCAAGTTCGCTCGACTCAGCGTTGGCGGTGACGGCCTCGGACTTCGCAAGCAAATCCCTGAGATGACAGCGCTCGGAATTGACCCGTTTGAAGACCAAATTGGCTGGGACCGATTCGCAGCGATTTTGCGCAGTCGAACCACAGATTTGAAGTCAGTTTTGACCGACCAAAACATCTTGGCTGGCCTCGGCGAAATTTATGCGGACGAAGCTCTTTTTGCAGCTGGACTCGGGCATGACCGTGAAGCTGAGTCACTTTCAACTATTGAAATTCGACGCCTTCACCGTGCAATTACTGAGATTCTTCAAGAAGCAATTAAGTACGGTGGAACTTCATTAGAGAAGGACCCATTCCGTGACCCTGACGGAAAAGAAGGTAATTATCAGCAATACCTTCAGGTCTATGACCGCGAAGGTCTCCCTTGCATGCAGTGTCGCCAGCCCATCAAAAAAGCAGTAAATAAGAGTCAGGCAACTTTCTACTGTGACAAGTGCCAGAGCTAAACGCCTTTTAACCTCAGAAGATTGCTAGCGTCTCAGCGTGTTTCTTAAGCGATTAACCATGAAGGGCTTCAAGTCCTTTGCCGACAATACGGTCATTGAGTTCGAGCCGGGCGTCACTGCAGTTGTGGGGCCAAACGGATCTGGAAAGTCCAATGTTGTTGACGCAGTTGTTTGGGTACTTGGTGCTCAGGGAACAAAAATTCTTCGAAGTGCAAAAATGGATGACGTCATTTTCGCTGGTACTACCAACAAGGCAGCACTTGGACGCGCTGAAGTTTCTCTAACACTTGATAACTCAGATGGTCGTCTCACCGTTGACGGTGCCGAAGTAACAATTTCTCGCACACTGTTTCGCAATGGTGACTCCGAATACGCAATCAACGGAACCACATGTCGCTTGCTCGATATCCAAGAACTTCTTTCTGACTCTGGTGTTGGACGTAACCAGCACATGATTATTGGTCAGGGACAGCTCGACTCAATTTTGCAATCAACCCCAGAACATCGACGTTCAGTAATTGAAGAAGCCGCAGGTGTTTCAATTCACCGTCGACGTAAAGAACGATCTGAACGACGTCTTGCACAGACGCAAGAAAATCTTGAACGACTTGGCGACCTCGTGCGCGAAGTTCGTCGTCAAATGCGACCACTGGAGCGTCAAGCACAATCAGCTCGCAGTTTTGCTGAAGTTGAAGCGGAGCTCCGTGCAGCGCGTCACGCACTCTTTTCAAATCGTGCTGCAACCTTTGAATCGCGTCAGGTTGAGCTTGGAAAAGAACTCGCGGAGTTCTCATCTAAGGAGCAGGAAGTTCGAAATGAAATTCTGACTCTTGACGCCAGAGCTTCAGCAACAGCATCAGAAATGACGAGTCGCCGTGAAGAAACACTCGCTTCAACACTTGGAACGTTGCAAGGACTTGCAGAGCGTGCTCGAGGAACTGCGTCGATTATTCAAGAGCGCGAGCGCTCACTCAAGATCGCACTCATTGCATCAGCTGACGAAAACGTAATTGCAACGCTTGAAGCAGACGCCGCGAAGCTTGAATCAGACCTCGTTGGTCTTGGTGCAGAAGAAGCGCTATTGAGCGGACAGCGTGAAGCACTCGAGAGTGTTCGTAATGAACTGAAAACCGCAGAGAACGACTTCGTCACTGCATGGGGTGCAGGTTCTGGAGATGACCTTGAACTTCTTAATCACGAAATCAGTCGACTTGGTGAACTGATCGCAGAACTCGAAAATGTTGTGAACTCAATGACCAATGACAGTGGAGAGCTTTCTGGTCAAGTGATCCTCATTAATGAAGAGCTCAACGCTCTTCGAGCACAACTTCCTGTTCTCGAACAAGCAGTCAACAATGCGGCAGAACACCGTGCAGTTCTTGATGAATCTCGCGAGAAACTTGAAGGTCAGCGAAATCGTGTTGGCGACCTTGCGACAGAGCTACTCACTCGTGAAGTTGAGTTTGGTGAGCGCCGCCGTCTTATCGAACAACGTCAAAACGAAATTGAACAGCGACTTGAAGGTCGCTCTAGTGAGCGTGCTGAAGCTGCGAGCCGTCGTGGGTCTCTTGAATTTGACCTTCAGGTTCTTGAGCGACTTGCTGCGCTCGTTACTCGTGCATCTAGTGAGATCCGCACATCACAAGAAGCAATGGACTCAACGTACCGCGAGCAACTTGAAGCTTCACGTGCTGGTGCTGAACGCCTCGAAGAAGTTCGCCGTGCCCGCAGTAACGCTGAGCGCCGCTTAGGCGAAGTCTCCGACCTCGTTCGTACTCGTGAGATTGAACAAGCTGAGCTTGCGATTAAGACAACAAACCTGCTCGAACTAATTCACCGTGACCTTGGAATCTTCCCGCACGAACTAGGTGCTCCATCACACATTGATCTACCCGATGGTGTTTCACTTGAACAGCGGGTGGGTGAACTTGAGGCTCGTATTACGTCACTTGGGCCAATCAACCCTCTTGCGCTTGAGGAGCTAACAGTTCTAGAAGAGCGCTACAAGGAACTTGATGCACAGGTCACAGACGTTCGAAACGCTCGTCGTGAACTTCAAGAAGTCATTCGAGCAGTCGACAAAGAAATCATGGAGACGTTCTCAAGTGCAGCAGCAGACGTTAATGAGCACTTCTCTACGCTGATCTCTACGCTGTTTCCAGGTGGACATGGTCGACTTGTTCTCACTGATCCAGAAGACCCACTTAATACTGGTGTTGAAATTGAACTTCGCCCAATGGGACAGAACGTACGACGCATGTCACTTCTTTCAGGTGGACAGCGTTCAATCGCTGCACTGGCGTTTTTGTTCGCGATCTTCCGCTCACGCCCTTCGCCCTTCTACATGCTTGACGAAGTTGAAGCAGCACTTGACGACGTCAACCTGCAACGTTTCTTGGGACTCGTAGACGAATTCCGTGACGAAGCTCAGTTGCTTATTGTTACGCACCAAAAGCGCACTATGGAATCCGCTGACGCTCTTTACGGAGTCACCATGGTTCCAGGATCATCATCAAAGGTTGTTAGCCAGCGGGTAAAGCGCACTGAGGGCGCCACGACCTCGTGACCATTGCACTCATTGCTGTTGCAGTCCTCGTAGTACTCCTTGTTTTGGTTTCGCTTCGACGTCGCTCGCGTAGACAAAAGTTCATTGCACCCCAGCAAGTCCGTAAGGCAATGCCGGACGTTCTTGTAAAAGACGTTGCTCCACGACCATCAATTGAACCTGCTGCTTCGCTAGACCTTTCGCAGCGTCTCGGATCTTCTCGAAGCATTTTCGAACGTGTCCGTTCTATTTCAAGTACCGGCTCATTAAGCGACGATCAGATTGACACGGTAGAAGAAGTACTGCTTCGAAGCGATGTGGGCGTCAAAGTAACGAATGAAATCTTGCAAGACCTCAAGACGAATGGTGCGCCAAACGGCGTTGCGAGCGCAGTTCGTGCAGCTCTACTTGGAAGTCTTGGTGGTGACCGTTCGGTAACGACGAGCGCAGATGCTGGTCGAGTCCCAGTGTGGCTATTTGTTGGTGTCAACGGTGTTGGCAAAACAACAACTATTGGAAAACTCTCACAGCGTTTTGTTTCAGATGGCAAGAAAGTCGTCCTCGCCGCAGGAGACACATTTCGTGCTGCTGCGTCAGAGCAACTTCAAATGTGGGCCGAGCGTACTGGCGCGGACATTGTGCGTGCGGGTGAAGGCGCGGACCCGAGTTCTGTTGTTCATGATGCAATTGGTCGCGCTAGTGCCAGAAAGAGCGACATAGTTCTTGCAGATACCGCTGGTCGACGTGCGAATAGTTCTAACTTGCTCGATGAACTCAGCAAAGTGCGCCGAGTGGCTGACCGCGAACCTGGGCAAGTCGTTGAGACCTTCATGGTCCTTGATGCAACAACGGGCCAAAATGCGTTGACGCAAGCACGTGAATTCTTAGGTGCTGCATCAGTGACAGGGATTGTTCTTACCAAGCTTGATGGAACCGCACGAGGTGGCATTGTTGTCGCCATTGAGCGCGAGCTTGGTATTCCGGTGAAGTTCGTAGGAGTGGGCGAAGGCGTTCAAGATCTCATTGTTTTTGAGCCTGTGGCCTTTGTTGATTCGCTCCTCGACGCCTAAAGGTAGCCTTCAAGCATGTTTGATGCACTCAGCGAACGCCTAGAACGACTCGGATCGTCTCTTCGCTCTAAGGGAAGACTCACTGACGCTGACCTTGATGAAGCGTTACTAGAAGTACGAAGCGCACTTCTAGAAGCAGACGTTGAACTCGGAGTTGTTAGAGCGTTCCTCGACGCAGTTCGCGAGCGTCTCAGTGGAACTGCGCTCAGTCAGAGTCTCTCTCCAGGACAACAAGTCATCAAGGCAGTGCACGAGCAACTCATTGAAGTTCTCGGTGGCGCGCCGTTGAAGGTCACCTACGCCTCGAAGCCACCAACAGTTATTCTTCTCGCGGGTCTTCAGGGTGCGGGTAAAACAACTACCGCAGCCAAACTCGCATCATGGTTTAAGCAGCAGGGAAGAAACCCGTATCTCATCGCAGCAGACTTACAGCGCCCCGCTGCAGTTGAGCAACTACGAGTTCTCGGTGCACAAATTGGTGTTGATGTTTTCAGCGACACATCTAACCCAGTGAAGGTCGCCAAGCGCGGTCTCGCTGAAGCTGCTCGCATTGGTAGAGACATTGTCATTATTGACACCGCTGGTCGACTCGCAATTGACAAAGAACTCATGAAAGAAGTTCGCTCTATCAGTGATGCAACTTCTCCTCACTACACATTCTTGGTAATTGATGCAGTAACTGGACAAGATGCTGTGCTCACCGCTCGTTCATTCCACGAGACATTGGCGCTGTCAGGAATCATTGTCACCAAGCTTGACTACGACGCACGTGGTGGAGCGGTGCTCTCGGCACGTGGCGTTGTTGGAAAGCCAGTGGTCTTTGCATCAACTGGTGAAAAGATTGCGGACTTTGATTTATTCCACCCAGACCGCATGGCGTCACGAATCTTGGGAATGGGCGACATGTTGTCACTCATTGAACAAGCTGAGCGCACCATGGACAAAGACGTTCTCGCTGAGTCGTCTGGACGAATGCTCAGTGGAACGTTCACCCTCGATGACTTCATGGCGCAACTGAATCAAGTTAGGAAGATGGGCTCAATGGGTGGGCTTATGAAGTTGATGCCGGGTGTGACCAAAGAGATGCGCCAAGCCGCAGACAATGTCGACGATGGTCAACTCAATCGCGTTGAAGCAATCATCAAGTCCATGACTCCGAAAGAACGTCGTGATCCAAACCTTCTAGATAGTTCACGTCGAACTCGAATCGCTAAAGGATCAGGCACCAGCGTTAATGCTGTCAATCAACTCATGAAGCAGTTTGGCGACATGAAGAAAATGATGCGACAGATGAGCGGTGGGGGCATGCCAAACCTTCCTGGCGGCATGGGCAAAATGGCCCAAATGGCTGCTCGTTCCGGTGCCTCACGAGGCGATGATCTGCCTCCTGGCTTTGAAGCCTTAGGCGCTGGCATGCAGGCGGGCACGTCAGCACCACGACCCGGTGGCGGCGGAAAAAACAAGAAGAAAAAGGGTGGGAGAGTTACCCCACCAAAACAACGCTAAACTTGGACCTCGGGTATTTTGCCCAGTTCCGGTGGACCGGGACAAATAAAGGTTTGAAGGGAATTACGACGTGACTGTGAAACTTCGTTTGGTACGAATGGGTAAGAAGAAGCAACCGACCTACCGTGTTGTTGCTGCTGAGAGCCGCCGTGCCCGTTCAGGTGCATTCCTCGAAATCGTTGGCACATACCAACCTCGTGGTATCTCACTTGCTCAGCCAGAACTCGTTTACAACATCGACAACGACAAGGCTGTTGCTTGGTTGATGAATGGCGCTCAGCCAACTGAGCGTGTGGCAAAACTGCTTAAGGGCAGTGGTGCACTCGACCAGTTTGCGGCTGCAAAGGCTGCAAAGGCCGCCAAGTGAGCGACGTCAACGACGACTACGTCGCCGGTGACATCAATACAATCGACGAAGTAGCTGAAACTCGTAGCGACTTCAATGCTGAAAGTGCTGCGACGGCAACTGCTGCGCTTACTTTCATTGCTAAGTCACTTGCTGAAGACCCAAACGATGTTTCGGTTGCTGTAGCTGAGCGCAACGACAAGGTTGTTCTTTCGCTCACCGTTGGTCCAAACGACATGGGCCGCGTTATTGGTCGTCGTGGCCGCACCGCACAAGCCATCCGCGCACTCGTTGCTGCTGCTGGTTCACGTGACGGTATTACGACTTCTGTCGACATCGTCGACTAGTTGTGAGCGCTTCAGAGCGCCCTACGCTCGAAGTCGGGCGAATCATCAAGGCCCAGGGTCTCAAGGGTCAAGTTCTTGTCGATTTCTGGACCGACCGCGTTTCAGAACGCATTACGCCTGGAACTGAACTACGTACCGAACGTGGTGTGCTTGTAGTCAAAGCTGGTGCCAAACACCAACAGCGCTACATAGTTTCCTTTGAGGGAACAACCACTCGTGAACAAGCCGAAGCATTACGAGGGCTCGTGCTTTCTGCTCCTGGACTTGATGATGATGACGCAATCTGGATTGATGAGTTGTTCAATGCACAGGTATACGACCAAGACGGCATTCTGCGAGGCAAAGTTATAGAAGTAGAAGAAAACCCAGCGAGTGACATTTTGATTCTCGACACTGGCTTTCTTGTGCCGCTGGCGTTTGTTGTAGAAGTTGAGGCGAACACTCGCATCGACATTGAGGCACCGAAGGGACTATTCGAAGATGAGAATTGATGTCCTAACGCTGTTCCCAGAAGCAATCGCTCAGTACGCGAACACTTCTGTACTCGGACGCGCGGCAGAACGAAATATTTGGGAACTACATGTGCATGATCTTCGAGATGAAACAACTGACGTTCACCGCAGTGTTGATGACACTCCTTACGGCGGGGGAGCAGGCATGGTGCTTCGTGCAGAACCCATTGTTGCGACAATGGAGAAGAACCCGTTAATTAAGAAGCCTCTCATTGCACTCAGCCCATCGGGCCGACCATTCACTCACGAAATAGCACGAGAGCTAAGTGCTCTTGACGGCTTCTCACTTCTTTGTGGTCGCTACGAGGGTTTTGACCAACGAGCACTAGACCTTGTCGTTGATGATGAAATCTCGCTCGGTGACTTTGTGCTTGCTGGTGGGGAGTTAGCTGCACTGTGTGTCATTGAGTCAGTTGTTCGATTACTTCCAGGTGCGCTCGGAAACGATGAATCAAGTGTTGAGGAGTCATTCGGAGATGGCCTGCTGGAATATCCTCACTACACCAAGCCCGCAGAATTTCGAGGTCTCGAAGTTCCAGAGGTGCTGCGCTCAGGTGACCACGCAAAAATCGCTAGGTGGCGCCACGCACAGGCCCTCAGACGCACCATAAATCGCCGTCCTGACCTCATTGAGCGACGAGGCGGACTCAGCTCCAGTGATCAGGAAATCTTGGCTGAATTCCCTCCTTTGGATTAGACCGCTAAAACCCGCTAAACTCTTAAAGCCTCAGTGATCCGAAAGGGACCGCTCTCATGAATCCGACCGACCTAATTGACCGCGACTCACTTCGCGACGACATTCCAGCATTCCGCCCAGGTGACACCCTCGTCGTACACGTACGTGTTGTTGAAGGTACCCGTGAGCGTATCCAGCTCTTCAAGGGCATCGTAATTCGCCGCCAGGGTTCTGGTCTTCAGGAAACCTTCACCGTTCGTAAGGTGAGCTTCGGTGTTGGTGTTGAGCGTACGTTCCCAGTTCACGCTCCAACAATCGCAAAGATTGAAGTTGAGTCATTCGGTGACATTCGACGCGCCAAGTTGTACTACCTCCGTGACCTACGTGGAAAAGCCGCGAAGATCAAGGAATTGCGCGTTACCGAAAAAGCTTAATCTGCCTACATGGCTGATGAAGAGCTTGATGACTACGAGTCGACACTCGAACTCGCACTAGTTCAGGAATACAAAGCTGTAGTCGGCATGTTCGACTTCGCAATCGAAACTGATCGTCGTTTCTATCTCGCTAATGATGTTGCCGTTGACGTTAAGTCGAGTGGCAATCCAACACTTCTAGAAGTAAACCTCACTGATGCTTGGGTGTGGGACATGTACCGCTCAGCTCGTTTCGTTCCTTCGGTACGAATTCTGACCTTTCGCGATGTCAATATTGAACGTCTTCCCAAGGAAGACTTACAGCCCTAAGTAATGCCACTTACGCACCGGAAATTTTCATTAGCCGAACTTCATGATGCACCGGGCGCGCTTAACGCCGGGAACATTCTTTTCTCGTGCAGTGACGCTGACAGTGTGATGTGCTTGGCATCACTTCGTGGAGACCTTTCATCATCTGTTGGGATCTGGCTCGAGGTGGGTAACGACTATCCAGCCGCACTCTGCGCCAGAGACATTGCAACCCTCAGCTGGCTCGTAGATCTGCGAGAGGTTGTAATTTCTGGCGATGATGCAGATGCTCAGGCAGAAGTTGTTCGAGCAATGTTGAGCGACGAAGAAATTACGTTCTCAAATAAAGTTGCAAACATTGTTGGTGCGTACAACCGACCACCACCACCAAACCCCATTCGGGTATGGAGCTATGAAAATGGCTCACTGCACTGTGGCACTGACGTTCTTTCGCCAGACCCCTCAGGCAATACGTTCGCCTAATTCTTGGGGCTGCATTGAAATGCGGTCTGGCTGAATGCGAACGGTCACTCGAACTTCAGTTTCACTCCTAAACGGGTAGGAATCCACGCCTAAGTATTTCTTCGCCAGTTGGTCAATCATTGCGTCAGCGCCATCGGTGGTGAACTGAGTGACTGTTCCCATAACTGCAATGCAGACGTACGGATCATCAGGATCGGTCAGTGACACTGCAACGCGAGCGTCGGTTGCAAGGTTTCGCGCCTTTGATCTTCCAAGAGCGGTATTGATGATTATGTCGTTTCCATCGAGCATTACCCACACCGGCGTAACGTTTGGCGAACCGTCAGGCATAAGGGTCGCGACGTGTGCGAGCACCTTTTTCTCAAAGATTGCGTGGGATGCGGGTGTGAATGTGTCAGTCATTACTGCTCCTGTCGAGATTGCTGCTTTTGGCTACTAGTTTTACTGTAATGAACATTGGTGCACATGTACGCGGTGGAGGGAAACTTACACCCTCGCTTGACGCTGGGGTGGAGATTGGGGCTACCTCAATTCAAATCTTTACCCAGAGTCCTCGAATGTGGAAGCCGTCTCTCTATGAGGACAAAGTCCTAGCCAACTTCCGCGAAGTTCAGGCAGCTCACCCAACCATCAAAGACACCTTCTGTCACGCCACCTATCTCATCAATCTCGCGAGCCCGAACAAAGAGCTCTATGAAAAATCAATTCTCTGTCTCACCACCAACCTCACCGTAGGTAGGGGAATGGGCGCAAAGGGTGTTGTTGTCCACACGGGTAGCCACATGGGTGAGGGTTTTGAAAAAGCGTTGCCACAAATCGCTGAAGCATTTATGCGCGCACTTGACGGCGCTGGCAAGTCTCCTAAGGGCGTAGACGACTGTCCCATCTTGATCGAGAACACTGCTGGTGCTGGCGGCACGGTTGGAAGAAGTTTCGACGAAATTGAAGCAATGATCAATGCGTGTGGAAAAGATGAACGACTCGGACTCTGTATTGACACCCAGCACCTCTGGGCGAGTGGATTTGATTTCTCGACACTCGAGGGAGCGAAGCAATTGGTGAAAGAAGTTGATTCACGCATTGGTATGGACCGACTCAAGTGTTTTCACCTCAATGACTCAAAGATTGAACTCGGTGGCAACAAAGATCGCCACGCGAACATTGACGAGGGAACCATTGGCTCAAAGGGTCTCGCTGCACTTATGGGTCACCCAAAGATCCGTAACATTCCAATGCTGCTCGAAGTTCCTGGCGACGGAGACGGTCCACGCGCTGTGGACGTTAAAAAAGCTGAAAAGACATACGCACAGGGACTTGCGATGTATGGGGTTACCGCAAAACCCGCAAGTTCAAAAGTAAAGTCTGCAACGAAGAAGGCTGCGCC
>CAIKVF010000047.1 GCA_903830745.1 uncultured Actinomycetes bacterium
TCATCTCGCGACCGAAGTAGCGCTTGGTGCTGCCTGCATTCCATTTCTCTGGCAAACAAATAGGGTCAAGAACTTTGCCTGGATACGTAGTTGTCATGAGCTGCTGTGATGCAATAACAATCGATGAAAGATTTAATTGCTTAAATTCTCCACGGCCAAGATTGCACGGATTAGCTAGTGCCACCGGATGAGTTCCTGTGATTTCAGAATATTGAGACGAAACGAGAGAGCCATACCCCTGCACACTTGGGATTCCTGTAAAGACGTTTGAATCAACAATTCCGAGATTTTGAATGGCATCAGAGTTCGCACCAGCACTATCAATGATCAATGTACGACCAGTAGATCCAAAGAGTGAAAGTGCCTGCTGTCTCGATGGCTGTGTCTCGACGTTTCCACCAATAATTCCAGTTCCGCAGTAGAGACAGAAAATAAGTACGTCAATCGTCAAGATAACCAGGAGTGATGTAAGTGCCCACTTCTTGGTGATGAACACGGTGCACACGGACAACACCGCCAGTGCGATTACCAAGTGCAGCGTTAGAGTGACTTTTTCACTGCTCGCCATGTACGAATCAGCAATGCCAGTGCCTAGGAAATCAATAATTCGAGGACCCCAGAACATCATTCCGAGAGAAAGCAGAGCAGTTAGTGCTCCAGGAGCGAGCGTCAACCACTTCGCTCTACCTACGAGTCCCGCGCTCTTGAAGTCCTTCTTTTGAATGTGATGTATCCACAGTGCCAGAAACACTGACAATGCGAAGTCCACCAGAATCACGTTGCGGCTCTGGAGACGTGTGCTCTTAAGGAGTGGAATGCCGTGGAAGATGTGACCGAGCGGCGTGAATGAACCCCACGTAGCAAATAAACCAACTACCGCAACAACAACATAGAGAATGAAATCTTTGTCTTCGCCTTGCCATCCCCTTCTCTTCAACCGAGAGAGAAAAGCAAAGAAACCAATGACTGCGAGGATTCCTGCGTAGCTGGTTACTTCGGCCAAGTTGTAGTTAACAAAATAACCTGGACCGCCAACGGCCCCATTGCCACCGAAAATGTCAGGGATAAAGAAGAGTGCACTCCACTTAACCGCCAGTGAACCAGAGCCAAAGAACCAGTAAGAGATCGCAGAACGGTTAGACGCTCCAATGAACGCCCAGCCAGGTAGAAGCTGACAAATACCTATTCCAATACCCAGTACCCCACCAATGCCAAGCGTGAGTAGATAGCTAATGCGCTTCTTCCAGGTCGCAAGGAAATACGAAGACCTAATGAGAAGTATTGATGGAACAACAATCAGTCCAACTAGTTCAATCTCAGCAATTGACCGAGGTTCGCCAGTTAGGAACGTAAGTCCAAGCAGAACTGCGAACCAAACAACTGATGTCCTAACTCGACGAACAATGTCTTTAAACGTCGCGGAGTCTGGAAGGTCACGAAGTCGTCGAGCAAGTGACAGATAGACCAAAACGAACCACGGAATTAATGCGAAGCCTTGCACCACCGCTAGGTGAACAAGTTGTCCAAGCATTGCTCCGGTGTAGGTAAAGCTAAGTGCTGCTGCAAGTGACGCCAGTGGACTTAGGCGGTGCCAGCGAAGCAGCACGTACATTCCAAGTGCACTCGTTACATAAATTGCAATGAGGTTGATGACCCAAGCCAATTGTGCCGGTAAGAAAATAAAGATCAATGTCAGAGGGTAGAAAGCACCAGCGTTCATTCCACCAAGCAGTGGCGACCCGGAGTTGATGTACACATTCATTAAAGGCAAATGACCGGTTGCCATGATCTTTCCGACCAATGCGCGTAATGGGAAATTCTGAATCAAGTTGTCAGCGGTTATTGCAGGGTGCCCCAGTAGTGCAGGAACTGAGAAAAGAATTGTTGGGATCAGAACAATTGCCCAGATTGCCCAGCGATCAACTTTCGCCAGTGGTCTCCACCAAGAAACTGATGAAGAAGAAGCGGGGCTATTCATTCCCTCTACGCTACAAAAGAAAAACCCCCTGTGAATCAACTTTGCATTGATTCACAGGGGGTTTTAAATGAATTAACGACGACGTGGACGTGGTCCTCGACGGTTTGGACCATCTCCGCTGTCGAATGATGGGCCACCAGGACCCAAGTCACCAATCTCGTCAGCAAGTTCAGCTTCGAACGATGCTTCAAAAGATGATGATGGAGCCTTTGGCTTGTCTTCACGAGGAGCACGCTCTTCACGTGGTCCGCGGTCTTCGCGTGGTGGACGTGGAGCACGTGGCTCTTCGTCTACAACCATGTTGGCGTATTCACCAGCGAGTGAAAGTGAAACCTTGCCCTGTGGGTCAATGTCATCTACCTTCACTTCAAGTGTCTGTCCAAGTTCAACAACATCTTCAACCTGTCCAATGCGCTTTCCACCATTAAGTGGGGCCATCTTCGAGATGTGAAGCAGGCCATCACGGCCCGGCATGATTGAAATGAATGCACCGAACTTCGCGATGTTTACAACGCGTCCCGGGTACACCGCGCCAACTTCAGCAACTGGTGGGTCAAGGATTAGTGAGATGCGACGACGAGCTTCTTCAACAGCGCGTCCGTCCTTGGCACCAATAGTTACGGTTCCAACAACACCATCATCGTCAACTGCGATGTCTGCACCAGTCTCCTGCTGCAATGTGTTGATGACCTTACCCTTTGGCCCAATAACTTCACCGATCTTGTCGATTGGAATCTCAATGGTCACAATCTTCGGAGCAACGGCAGCAACTTCGCTACGTGGCTCAGCAATTGTGTCAGTGATGAGCTTCAAGATAGTGAGTCGAGCTTCCTTGGCCTGGTGCAGTGCCTTTGAAAGCACGTCAGCAGGAAGTCCATCGATCTTCGTGTCAAGTTGTAGCGCAGTAACAGCGTCAGCAGTTCCTGCAACCTTGAAGTCCATGTCACCAAATGCGTCTTCAGCGCCCAAGATGTCAGTAAGTGTTACGTACTTGCCGTCTTCGTACACAAGTCCCATTGCGATACCCGCAACTGGAGCCTTGATAGGAACACCCGCAGCCATAAGCGACAAGGTTGAACCACATACTGAAGCCATTGAAGTAGAACCGTTAGACGCCATGATGTCTGAAACAACACGAAGCGTGTAGGCAAAGTCCTGTTCGTTTGGAAGTACAGGAATAAGTGCACGCTCAGCGAGCATTCCGTGTCCAACTTCACGACGCTTAGGAGCTCCTACGCGACCAGTTTCACCAACTGAGTATGGAGGGAAGTTGTAGTGGTGCATGTAGCGGCGCCACTCGTCAGGAGTAATTGAGTCAAGCTGCTGGCGCATGCGTGGCATGCCGAGCGTTGTGACGTTTACAACCTGTGTGTCTCCACGCTGGAACATTGCTGAACCGTGCGTCATAGGGAAAAGGTCAAGCTCTGCAGAGAGCGGACGAATGTCAGCAGCTCCACGACCGTCAATACGCATTCCTTCATCAACAATGCGTGCACGAACGATCTTCTTGGTTACTGACTTAACAGCAGCCTTGATTTCAGTTGTGCGGTCTGGGAACTCAGCTGAAAGTTCAGCAACGATTTCCTTGGTTGCTGCATCGAGTGCTTCTTGGCGTGGCTGCTTCTGTGTGAGCTTGTTAGCTTCAGCAAGCTTGGCCTTACCAACTGCCTGAACGCGTGCGTACACGTCGTCTTGGTAGTCAACGAAGTCTGGGAATTCAATTGTTTCGATTGGTCCACGCTCAGCAACGAATGCCTTAACGAGTTCACGCTGAAGGTTGATTGCTTCACGGATCCAAAGCTTTGAAGCTTCGAGTCCTTCAGAAAGAACATCTTCAGAAACCTTTGGAGCTCCGTCGGCGTACTTCTCGAATGATCCTTCAGTTCCACCAGCTTCAACCATCATGATGGCGATGTCTGATTCAACTGAGTCTGTAAGTGCACGGCCAGCAACAACGAGTTCGAACGTTGCAGCGTCACCTTCAGCGAATGTTGGGTGTGGTGCCCATACGCCATCTGTTGTGTACGCCATACGAACTGCACCAATTGGGCCTTCGAATGGAATACCTGAGATCATCAGCGCAGCAGATGCAGCATTGATGGCCAAGATGTCATGTGGGTTTTCCTGGTCAGCACTGAAGATTGTGCCAACTACCTGAACTTCGTTACGAAATCCCTTAGGGAATGACGGACGAAGTGGTCGGTCGATAAGACGGCAGATAAGTACTGCCTGGTCCGAAAGTTTTCCTTCGCGGCGGAAATACGCCCCTGGGATTTTTCCGGCAGCGTATGCACGCTCTTCAATGTCAACAGTAAGTGGGAAGAAGTCAACACCTTCTCGTGCGCTGCGCTGTGCGGCAACGGTTGCGAGAAGCATGGTGTCACCAATGCGAGCCATTACGGCTCCATCGGCGAGTTGTGCCAAGTGTCCTGCTTCAAAACTTAATGTTTTGTCTGTACCCGTGATTGGGCTACTTACGCGGATTGCGTCAGTCATGGAAATGCTCCTATTTAGTTAGCAACACTCTGCCCGGATCCCAGTGAGCAACCTTCGCAACTGTTTGCGATTGTCCTCCACTGGCTTCCAGGGATTCAGATGTGTTGAACACGTCGACGGCGTCGACGTGTCGCTTGATTAGCGACGAATGCCGAGACGGCCAATTAGCTCGCGGTAATGCTCAACGTTGCCATTCTGCACATAATCGAGCAGACGACGGCGTTGTCCAATGAGCTTCATAAGTCCACGACGTGTGTGGTGATCACCCTTGTGCACCTTGAGGTGCTCAGTGAGGTGTGAAATCCGGTCTGTCAAGAGCGCGATCTGTACTTCGGACGAGCCGGTGTCTGTACCGTGCGCTTGGTATTCCTTGATGATTTCTTGCTTCTCAGCCATTTACGTATTTACCTTATGAATCGGGGGTCCCGTTGCGAGCCGCCAACGTGACGACCCACTTGATCAGCGTCGCTGACCGAGTACCTACATTAGCAGAATCGAGCTCTCAGGTCTAAAAGACTTGAAAATCTCTACAGATTCAGCCACGTCACGGTCGATCTGAGCAATCAGGGCATCTACCCCGTCGAAGCTCATTTCCCCGCGGAGAAGGCTAATAAATGCGGTATCGAGGACTTGGTCGTAGAGGTCTCCACTAAATCCTGGAATGTGAACTTCCACCAAGAGCTGTCCATCTTCGTAGAACTGTGGACGCTTGCCAACTGAGATCGCAGCTGGCATCCACTCGCCCGCCTGAGTCTTTGTGGCGCCAGCGTAAATGCCAATGGCTGGAAGTTGCTGGCGAGGATGAGAGTAAATGTTCGCAGTCGGATAACCAAGTTCTGCTCCACGTGCGTCACCATGCACAACCGTTCCACGAAGAACAAATGGTCGACCGAGTACATCATTAGCAATGTCAAGGTTTCCTTTAGACAGTGCCGCGCGAACAGACGTTGAACTCCAACGTTCGCCGTCACCAAAAATGGTTGCTGGGTGCACACGAAAGCCAAATGACTCACTAAGTTTTTCGAGCATTGAAACGTTGCCCTGTCGTTCATGACCGAAGCGAAAATCTTCGCCAACCACAATGTCGGTGGCTTTCATTTCATCAACAAGTACACGAGCAATAAAGGATTCAGCAGTTTCTCCAGCGAGTGCGGCATTAAAAGTGAGCACTCGAACCTGATCAATTCCTAGTGCTTCAAGACCTTCAAGGCGTTGCTCAATTGTTCCAAGCTGTGATGGAGCACGGTCAGGAGCCAGCGCAACTGCTGGGTGAGGATCAAACGTCACCACGGAAGAAAGAACACCGTGGCGACTTGCGATTTCTTTTAGATTCTCTAGAACGAGCTGATGACCACGGTGCAACCCGTCAAATACGCCAACGGCAACTGCGCTTGGTGCGCTCGAAGCGGGTTCTCTGAAAATCTTCACGAATCCAACTTACCTTCACTGGAATCAGGCAAGACAAGTTCTGGCTTCCACATCTGACCTCGAGGCTGCAAAATAGCCACTAACTGCCCACTGGATTTAAGCGCTGCAATTTCTGCTGACGCATAGGGCTGAGCAATCTCAATTTGCTGACCCATGCGAACTCGTCGTTCTTGCTCTGTGTCTAGAACCACGGTTTCTAGTCCGGAAACAAAGTCAACTGGGGACCGAAGGACATCAGTGCCGGCTTCAGCGAGGGTGCTCAGTTCTTCAAGAGACAGAGCATCCTTCACCGAGTGGTGTCCACTCGCCTCTCTACGTAGAGCGCTCAAATGTCCGAGTGTGCCGAGTCGAACTGCGAGGTCACTGAGCAACACTCGAATGTATGTGCCAACGGTGCACTCGACTACAAAGTTCCATTCATCATTTGAAGTCGATGGACAGACTTCGAAACGTGAGATTGTTATCTCTCTTGGCGCTCGTTCAATTTCAATTCCTTCGCGTGCCATTTCATACAGACGCTTTCCGCCAACTTTGATGGCAGAAACCATTGGTGGAATTTGCTGCTGTGTTCCAAGCATTGAAGTAGCGCACGCCTGCACAATCTCAAGTGAAAGTTGTGGCACCGCGGCATTGCCCGTCACTTCTCCGTCGGCATCAAGTGAATCAGTGGCGCTGCCAAGTTTTACGACACCGGTGTAGAGCTTTTTCTCACTCTGGGCGAAACGAATAAGTCTGGTGGCGGGGCCAACACCAATAATGAGAAGTCCCGTAGCCATTGGATCAAGAGTTCCAGCGTGACCAACTCGCTTTTCACTAAGCGCTCTACGCACACGAGACACGACATCGTGACTAGTTATGCCCTGAGGCTTATCAATTAAAAGAAGGCCGTTATTTGTCTTCATTGGCTTGACGCCTAAGGATGTCTTCGACAGCTCCACCACTAGAAATTGCGGGGTCGGCCATGAAGGACAGCTTCGGAGTTCGCTTGAGCCTGGTCTGAGCATTTACAGATGCTTGAATCTGAGCGCGGCACTCTTCTAATACTTCTTTAGCTTCTGGCGTTAACGAATCGAAGTACACCATGGCTTGGCGCATGTCTGGAGAGGTATCAACACCAGTGACGGTGAGGATGCCGAGACGATCATCAAGGTCAGACATACGAGTCATCTCGTCAGAGATAACTTGCTGAAGAATTTTGTTTACCCTTGCCGAGCGAGGATATGGGTGGTGACCACCTTCGGTGCGGGCCATGAGTTAGGCCGTGCGAGGAATCTCGCGCTCTTCGAAGGTTTCAATGATGTCGCCTTCTTTGAGGTCTTGGTAGTCAGAGAGTCCAATACCGCACTCGAAGCCAGACTGCACTTCACGTGCGTCGTCCTTGAAGCGTCGAAGCGATGTAATCGAGCCCTTCCAGATGATTGTTCCTTCACGAAGGAATCGAACCTTAGATCCACGAGTAATAACACCGTCACGTACGTAGCAACCAGCAATGGCACCAATCTTCGGCACACGGAAGATTTCGCGTACTTCAGCTTCACCAGTGATGACTTCTTCATAGACAGGTGAGAGAAGACCGAGCATCGCAGCTTGGATTTCTTCAATCAACTTATAAATGATTTCGTAGGTACGAATCTGAACGCCTTCTTTTTCGGCGAGGTCACGCGCGCGCTTGTCAGGGCGGACGTTGAATCCAATAATTGTTGCGTTCGATGCCTGTGCGAGCTGGACGTTGTTTTCAGTAATTCCACCAACGCCACGCTGAACAATTACGAGCTTCACATCTTCACGCTCGAGCTTCTTGAGCGACTCAGTACATGCTTCGAGTGAGCCCTGAACGTCGGCCTTTAGAACAATGTTCAGTGTGGCAGTTTCTCCGCGCTGAATCTGTTCGAAGAGGTCTTCAAGTCGAGCACCACTTGTTCCAGCACCAGGCTGGTGAGTAATAAGACGTGCACGCTGCGCACGAGCTTCTGCAAGAGAACGAGCATGGGTAAGGTCACGAGCAACACGCATTTCGTCACCAGCAAATGGAGGCTCTGAGAATCCAAGGATCTGCACAGGAGTAGACGGTCCAGCAGTTTTGATCTGCTTTCCTTGGTCGTTAATAAGTGCCTTTACTTTTCCGAATGCCGGTCCAGCAACAACACAGTCACCAACAGAAAGAATTCCCTTTTGAATCATGACCGTCGCCACTGGGCCACGACCACTTTCAAGGTTCGCTTCAAGAACAGTTCCTACAGCGCGACCAGTAGGTCGTGCAGTGAGTTCTGCAACTTCAGCAACGAGCAGTACTTGCTCTAGAAGTTCATCAATGCCAGTTCCTTGAAGTGCAGAGATCTCGACACAGATTGTGTCACCGCCCCACTTTTCAGGAACGAGTCCGTGCTGGCTGATTTGTTCAAGCACGCGGTCTGGGTTGGCGTCAGGCTTGTCCATTTTGTTAACAGCAACAATGACTGGAACATTTGCGAGCTTGGCGTGTTCGATTGCTTCAATGGTCTGAGGCATAACACCGTCGTCACCAGCAACCACCAAGATGATGATGTCGGTAACTTTTGCACCACGTGATCGCATAGCGGTGAAGGCTTCGTGACCTGGGGTGTCGAGGAACGCAATCGCTCCGTCTTTCCAGTCAACCTTGTACGCACCAATGTGCTGGGTGATGCCACCGGCTTCACCCGCAACAACGTTTGTTTTACGAATCTTGTCGAGCAACATGGTCTTACCGTGGTCAACGTGACCCATAACGGTTACAACTGGTGAACGAGGAACAACTTCAATGTCATCATCTTCGTCGTCTTCGTCAAAGAACTTTGCAAGTAGTGCGGCTTCTTGCTGTTCACCTGGGTCAACGAGACGAACTTCTGCGCCAACTTCTGCGGCGTAGAGATCGATCATGTCATCAGAAAGACTTTGAACGGCTGTAACAATTTCACCTTGCAAGAACAAGAAGCGAATGATGTCAGCAGCACTGCGATTTAGCTTTGGACCAACGTCCTTAGCGGTTGAACCGCGCTCAATAAGAATTTCACCTGATGGCACCGGAGCATTGCTCGGCTGCCACGTAGTCATCTGGGTCGGCTCTAGCTCATCAACATTGCGACGGCGACGTGCGGTCTTCTTACGTTGCGATCCGCGGGGACCACCACCTGGACCACCACGTTGCGGCGCACCGCGACCTGGACCACCAGCACCTGGACCACCGGCTCCTGGTCCGCCGGCTCCTGGACCACCTGGGCCGCCAGTGCGAGGACCACTAAAGCCACCACCTGGACGTGAAGGACCACCAGTGCGTGGAGCACCAGTTGTAGGACGAGGACCACCGGTACGAGGACCAGTTGGTGCACCTGGACGTCCACCAGTACTTGGCATTGGACGACGAGCACCAGGAGGTGGAGGAATTGGACGACCGGTTGCGCTCATTGGGCGACCTGGAGGTGGAGGAATTGGACGACCAGTAGAACTCATTGGTGGACGCTGTGGTTGCTGCGTGCCATCAGTTGGCTCGGCACTTGATGGACGCTGCGTTGGACGCATAGTTACAGGACCGTCCGGTGAAACAGTGCGAGTTGGAGCAGCCTTTGGAGCTGCAGCACGGCTACGAACTACTTTCGGAGCGTCTTCGGCTTCGGTTTCTGCTGGCGCAGGAGCAACTGGTGCAACTTCAGCTTCAACTTCTACGGCTTTAGTGACACGCAACTTTGGAGCAGGCTTTTCGCTTGCATCATCTTTAGGTGCCGGCTCAACAACTGCTTCTGTAGCCTTCGTGGCTTTTGTTGCCTTGGTGGCCTTGGTGGCCTTTGTGGCCTTCGTGGCTTTTACTGCCTTTGGTTCTTCTGGAACGACTTCGCGTCGTAGACCTTCGGCGTCGGCCTTGCGGCGGATGCGGTCAGCCTGTGCGTCTTCAATAGAAGCAGAGGGGCTCGTCGCCCCAATACCTAGTTTTTGGGCGAGACCGAGCAACTCCTTGCTCGTAAGTCCAAGCTCTTTAGAGAGCTCGTGTACTCGTATCTTCTTCTGCGCCAAAACGATCCTTTAAAAATTCGCGTGTTTACATTCTTGTAAACACAGTCATTAATTCTTTCACAACACTTACTGCTTTGAGCGGTTAATCAACTGCCTTAACTGCTCCACATCGCTGTCGCTCACTGAACTTCTAAGCGAGCGAGCAATCTGTCCACTCTGTACTTCTTCACTGCAAACTCCATCACTGCACAACCAGATTCCTCGCCCGACTCCCCTGTTGATGTACCACGTACCATCAAGAGTTCGCCCAGCGCGAATCATTTCAGTGTCGTCACGTCTATTTCGACAGACAACACATGTGCGAATCGGTCTTATGCTTCGTCCTCCGCGACAACTTCAGCAACAACGATTTCCTCGACGTCACCTTCTGCATCGGTGATTACTTCGTCAACAACAACGGCTTCTTCAGTTACAGAAACTGTTTCGTCAATAACTTCATCACCATCGGTCCACACTTCTTCAGCAACAACGTCTTCTTGGCCTTCGTTCTCAGAACGAATGTCAATGCGCCATCCGGTGAGTCGAGCTGCAAGGCGGGCATTCTGGCCTTCCTTACCAATAGCAAGTGAGAGCTGCTGGTCGTGAACAATCACGGTTGCAATTCCCTCTTCTTCGTTTAGCTGGACTTCACGAACTCGTGCAGGCTGTAGTGCTGCTTGGATGAATTCAATTGGGTCGTCACTGTAAGGAACAACGTCAATGCGCTCCGAACGAAGTTCGTTGGTGATGTTGCGAACTCGAGATCCACGAGCTCCTACGCACGCACCAACTGGGTCAACCATTTGGTCGTTTGAAGCAACAGCAATCTTTGAACGGTGACCAGGCTCACGAGCCAGGGCCTTGATCTCAACGATGCCGTTAGCAATTTCAGGAACTTCAATTTCGAACAACTTCGCCACGAGTGCAGGGTGCGTACGGCTCACAACAATCTGTGGTCCCTTGTTCGTCTTTCGAACTTCAACGATGTACACCTTGATGCGAGCACCGTGTTCGTAGCGCTCAAAGGCAATCTGCTCAGCCTGTGGCAGAAGTGCTTCTACGCGGCCAAGGTCAAGAAGTGTGTAGCGGTTGTCGTTCTGTTGCACTGTTCCAGAGACAATGTCTCCTTCGCGGTTTGCGAACTCTTCGTACATCTGGCGACGCTGGATGTCACGAATAAGTTGCATAAGCACTTGCTTTGCAGTCTGGGCGGCGATACGACCGAAGTCTTCTGGGGTTGCGTCCCATTCCTTCGTAACGTTTCCTTCGAGGTCGAGCTCGAGGCCCCACACCTTGATGTCACCAGTTTCTGGATTGATTTCAACTTCAGCATCTTCTGCTGAGTCGGGACGACGCTTGTATGCAGCGAGCAGTGCGTTAGCAAGAGCAATAAGCAACTCGCCTTCGTCAATGTTCTGGTCTCGTGCAATTTGCGATAACGCTTCAATGAATTCAAAGTTCGCCATGATTAACCTTTCTTGCCTGACTTGCCAGACGTTGCCTTGGATGGTGAGGGCTTAGCTTCAGGCCCCCACTTAAAAACTGTGCGTGCGCGTTCAACGTCAGAAATAGCAACGGTGACTTCACCGGATTCTGCATCATTGAGTGTCACGGTTGTCTCGTCGCAGCGAAGGACAGTGCCTTCGAGTCGACGTGTTGGGAGATCCTTGCGAAGTTCGCGAAGTGTCACTACTTCACCAACGGTTGTAAGAAAATGAGCTGGAGTACGAAGACGTCGCTCAAGACCCGGGCTCGAGACGTCGAGGGTATAGCGATTTGGGAATGGGTCATTAGCGTCAAGCCACTCACCGATTACACGGTTTGCCTTGGTCAGGGACTCTAAATCAACCCCTCCGTCTTTGGTGACGGTGATGGTGAGGGTGCCTGAAATCATCTCAAGGTCGTAGAGATCGAGTCCGAGATTAGATAGGAGCGGGCGCAGTGGTGTCTCCAGATCCATGGCCATCTCCTCTCTATGTCGCAGGGACGTATAGGAATGAGAAAGCGCGAGCCAAAGGCCCGCGCTTAAACGAGTCCAAACGTCCGTAGCGGACTGTCGGGTTAAATTGTAGCAGTATCAGGGAAAAGACTCAATAGGGCGTGAAAAACCACAATCCCGGCTAATTCCTTGAGTTTCAAGTAACTGGGTTAATACGACTTAGCGACGATGCAGATCAGGTCTTTTTCAGTGTCCGTCACGGGCATTGAACCATCTCGGCGCTGCAGGCAGCGAACCGTAATGGCATCGGTCTTCAACTTAGCTTCACCAGCAGGTCCCACGAGTTCCCAGTCGAGGCGGGCGAAACCAGTCTGAGATGCCTCCATTGCTTCTTCGATTGATTTCACGTCATGAGTGTTCGCGTTCCTGCGAGCGAGCTGCGATTCGTACATCTGGCTCTGCATCTGTTCAAGGATTCCAGGAACACTCGCAGCAACAGCGTCAGGTGAAATTGAAACCTTTTCAGAGCTGTCACGTCGAACAAGTGCAACCACACCTTCAGCGAGGTCACGTGGTCCAACTTCAACACGAATTGGCACACCCTTAATTTCCCAGTCAGTCACACGGCGACCGAAGCTTGCGCCACCATTGTCAATGCGAACTCGCACACCTGCACTCTTGAGTGCAGCCGCAATCTTGTTGCACGCAGCTAGCACTTCGTCGTCTTCACGAACTGCAATAACAACAACTTGCGTCGGAGCTAGGTGTGGCGGAACAATGAGACCGTTGTCGTCACCGTGAGCCATGATGAGTCCACCAACGAGTCGAGTTGATGATCCCCACGATGTTGTCCAACAGAGTGCTGACTGTCCCTCTTTGTTTTGAAACTTAATGTCGAATGCTTTTGCAAAGTTTTGACCGAGTTCGTGACTCGTTGCCATTTGCAGTGCCTTGCCGTCGCGCATCATTCCTTCACACGTCATTGTGTTGATCGCACCAGCGAAGCGTTCACTCGGTGGCTTGATTCCTAAGTAGGTAGGCATGGCGAGAACTTTTTCGAGAAAGTCGTTGTACACGTTTGTGTGGATACCGTTCACGTAGGCAGATGCATCTTCGTAACTGTCGTGAGCGGTGTGACCTTCTTGCCACAGAAATTCTGAAGAGCGAAGGAAGAGTCGTGGTCGCAGTTCCCAGCGCACAACGTTGGCCCACTGGTTAAGAAGAAGCGGAAGATCACGGTAACTCTGGATCCACTTAGCCATGAATTCACCAAAGACTGTTTCAGATGTAGGACGAACAACAACAGGCTCTGCGAGTACTTCTCCCCCGGCGTGAGTTACAACCGCAAGCTCAGGACTGAATCCTTCAACGTGTTGTGCTTCGCGAGCTAGATAACTTTCAGGAATGAAAAGTGGGAAGTATGCATTTTCTGCACCAGCTTCTTTGATGCGAACATCGATTTCTGCTTGCATGCGCTCCCAGATGGCGTAGCCATACGGGCGAATAACCATGGTGCCTCGAACGGGGCCGTTATCAGCCATCTCAGCCTTAGCAACCACGTCTTGATACCAGCGTGGAAAGTCTTCAGCCTGAGGGGTTAATGCTGATGCCACAGTTCTCCTTTAAAGCGTTGATGCACACTACCAATTGCTTGATTAGCTTTCGGTGCGTCGGCGGATATTTGTAATCTTGGCCTGAGCATTATTTGCGTCAGAACCCTTTAGCTCTAGCAGTGTGGCACGGTCGGCTTCTGCTTCTGCAGCAGCCGAAGTATCTCTCGCAGCAAGACGCGCTTCTACGCCCTCTTCAGCGATCTTCTTTGCTTCTTCGACCAAAGCTTGGACCATTTCGTCTTCTTTAACAACACGAATGATTTCGCCACGAATGAACAAGTGGCCGCGCTTTTTTCCAGCAGCGATTCCAAGGTCAGCGTGACGAGCTTCGCCAGGTCCATTAACAACACACCCCATAACAGCAACCTGGATTGGGATGTTTAGTTCTGACAGTGCCGCCTGCGCTTCATTGGCGATCTTGATGACGTCAACTTCTGAACGACCACAGCTAGGACATGCAATCAGGTCAAGACCCTTTCGCTCGCGTAGCCCCAAGGTTTCAAGCAACATGCGCCCAGCCTTGGCTTCTTCAACTGGGTCAGCGGTGAGTGAGTAGCGAAGTGTGTCACCAATTCCTTCAGCGAGCAACGTTGCAATACCAGCGGTTCCCTTTAAGAGGCCACCAGGTAGTGGGCCTGCTTCGGTGACTCCAAGGTGAAGTGGGTAATCGAATGTTTCAGAAGCGAGTCGGTACGCCGCAATCATTGTTGCAACTGAAGATGCTTTGACAGAAATCTTTACGTCGTCAAATCCCACCTCTTGGAAGTATGCAAGTTCAATACGTGCAGACTCAACGAGCGCTTCAGGTGTTGCACCACCGAACTTTTCATAAATGTCTGGATGAAGACTTCCTGCGTTTACTCCAATGCGAATTGGAACGCCACGGTCCTTTGCTTCTCTCGCCACTAGTTTGATTTCTTCTGGTTTGCGCAAGTTGCCCGGGTTGAGGCGTAGGCCATCAACGCCCGCTTCAAGAGCTGCGAGTGCCATTTCAACGTGGAAGTGAATGTCAGCAACGATAGGAACTGGAGAGCGAGGAACAATTTGCGCAAGTCCTTCGGCGGCTTCTTGCTCATTGCAGGTACAGCGAACAATGTCAGCGCCGGCTGCAGCGAGTGCGTAGATCTGTTCCAGGGTTGCGTCAACGTTGGCTGTCTTGGTCGTCGTCATTGACTGGATAGAAATTGGAGCGTCGCCGCCAACCTTTACTGATCCAACAGAGATTTGGCGAGTCTTTCGACGAGGGCTTAAAGAGCTTGCAGTTACGTCCACACATCCATTCTGCCGTGTGGCGAGGCGCACTGAAGCATCTCTAGTTATTTAGCGATTATTGCGCTCGCTAGTTGACGTGCTTTGGCATCGTTCTCAAGAAGTTCATCAATCGAAGAAATGTCCGTTGGCACGTATTTATCCATGACGGAGCTAACGGTTTGAACAATCGACTGCCATGTGATCATGCCTTGCAAGAACGCTTCAACACAGATTTCGTTCGCCGCACTCAGCCACGCTGGCGCAGCGCCGCCGTGACGTGCTGCGCTGTAGGCAAGATCAAGTGCAGGAAACGCAGATCTGTCGGGTGCTTCAAAGGTGAGCTCAAGTCCACTCGTGAAATCAAGTTTGCCCCACGCATGGTCAAGTCGACCAGGCAGTCCTAAGCAGTACGCAATAGGAAGTCGCATGTCGGGCATCGAGAGCTGCGCTATTACTGATCCGTCAATGTACTCAACCATGGAGTGCACAACTGACTGCGGATGTACAACAACATCAACGCGGTCTACTTCAACGCCAAAGAGTGCAGACGCTTCGAGCACTTCGAGACCTTTGTTCATGAGCGTCGAAGAGTCAATGGTTATTTTTGGACCCATTGACCATGTGGGGTGAGCCAGTGCATCGGCCTTAGTTACGACTGCGAGTCGGTCCTTGCTCCAACCACGAAAAGGGCCGCCCGATGCAGTGAGAATAATTTTCCTCACGTCTGGATACGGCTTTTGTGAAGTTGAGCTCGCTAGTGCCTGGTGAATTGCACAGTGCTCCGAATCGATTGGAAGAATTACAGCGCCTGGAGTTTGGCGAACTTTCTCCACGAGTGGTGCTGCAGCGATTAATGATTCCTTGTTCGCAAGCGCTAGACGTTTTCCGGCGCTAAGCGCAGCCATTGTTACTGGTAGTCCGGCAAATCCCATAACAGCGTTAACAACAATGTCGGCGCTTGATGAAAGCACCTCTAGGCCTTTTGATCCAACTTCAATCTGCACGTCGGGGCCAACAAGGTCTCTCAGTGCCGTGGCGCTTTGTTCATTGCTGACGCCAATGTGTCGAACATTGAACTCTTTAGCAATCACGCTCAGCTCATGGACGTTTGTTCCGCCCGAAATAGAAACGAGCTGAAAGGCGTTAGGTTCACGACGAAGGACTTCAAGAGTCTGAGTTCCAATAGAACCAGTAGCCCCCATTAACGCAATGCTGCGAGATGGTGACATCGCTACCTCAGTTGAAGGATGTGCGCTAGGTAGTACATCGTTGGCAGCGCGAAGAGCAGACCATCAACGCGGTCAAGAATTCCACCCATACCCGGCAAGATGTGTCCTAGGTCTTTAACACCAAGAGTTCGCTTGACCATTGACTCGAAGAGGTCGCCCATTGGAATTACGAACGAAAGTACTAATCCAACTTCGAAGCCATGTAGCGCAGACCAAGGACTGATCATCGGAAGAATAATGAGCCCCGACAAAAGTGTCATTACAAGCGCACCAACAAAACCTTCAATGGTTTTATTAGGTGAAAGATCTCTGTTGAGTGGACGGTGACCTAGCCAACGTCCAATGAAGAGTGCGCTGGTGTCATTAGTAACCGTGAGGATGATTGCACCAAGCAGATACGCCAGTCCGTGCTTGTCAGAGAAACTGATTGGTGAGATGAGTAGCAAAGCGTACGAACCAAAGACGCCAATCCAGGCGTAGACAAATACTGTTGCACCAATACCATCGAGAACATCGATTGTATTTTTTGCGTTCATGTACCAAATAAAAGCGAAGAAAATAAGTAGCACTGTGATTGTGCCAATGGCTCCTTGGCCCTTGTTGTACACAGATATTGCAAGCAGCGTCGTGGCGCCAATTCCGAGCACGGTCGCTGGATGTGCTCCAGCCACACGAAGCGCTGCGTACGCTTCAGCAGTTGCGAATGCCAAAATGACAAGCACCAAGAACGCAACTGGAAGAGTTCCTGCGCTGAAGACAATGATCGCAAAGATTCCCATTGCTAGTCCGGTGAGCGTTGCTTTCACAATGTTGCTTTGTGCTTTAGCGCTTCGAACCGCACGCCCAGCAAGTGGGTTGTCGGTAATTGTTCGCCTAGTGCGGTGAGCACGCACCGGCGCTGGTCGAGGAGCTTCATCAAGAATCTCTTCTTCAGCTACTGCCTCTTCTTCGACAACAAACTCCCAGGGGCGAGCATCTTCAGTTTTTGCGTCACCAGCGAGCAAAGAGGCATCAAACTGATCTTCGTGCGCTACCCAGTCAGCTTCACCTTCACGCCATGCGGGTGCAGGAATTTGTGACCAAGGATCATCGTTTTCTGCAGCTTCTCTAGCCACAACGATTGGAACCGCACCAGTAGGAGCGTCAGTCCAGTGAGGAAGGAGTGTTTGTTCGTCAATGAGCGGAGCATCTGGAGCGATTTCTTCAGCAATCTCTGCGCCAGTAATCGTGACACGAGAGTCAGTGGTGCTCACCACTGGTAGTTCCCCAGTGGGTTCATCGTAAAACGGTGTGTTCTCGTCCTCAGACCTCAAGAAGTTCCTTTTCCTTTTGGCCGAGCAACGTATCAACGACCGCAACTTCATCTTGGGTCATCTTGTCCAGCACTTTTTCAAGGCGTTCAATCTCGTCCTTTGGAAGACCGTGTTCCTTCTCCAAGGTTTCGAGTTCTTGACGAGCGTGACGGCGTACACCACGAAGGGCAACTTTTCCGTCTTCGGCTTTACCTCGAACAATCTTCACGAATGAAGTACGACGCTCTTCAGTTAGAGCTGGGAATGCGAGTCGAATTACTTGACCATCATTTGATGGGTTGAGTCCGAGGTCAGCATTGGAAATAGCTTTTTCGATCGCAGCCATTGCACCCTTGTCGAATGGTGAAACAACAAGTAGACGTGGTTCTGGAACAGAGAAGTTTGCGAGTGCCTTTAGCGGCGTGTCAGTTCCGTAGTAGTCAACCATCAGACCTTCAACAAGGACAGAAGAGGCGCGGCCAGTTCGTACAGTCGCGAACTCGCTCTTCACGTGCTCGAGGGCCTTAGCCATACGCTCACGCGTATCTTCCATTACTAGTTCAACTAGTTCGTTATCCATTACTTCACCAGCGTACCGACGGGCTCGCCGTCAAGTGCGCGACCAAGGTTTCCCTTAGCCATAAGGTCAAAGACACGTAGTGGCAAGTTGTTGTCCTTGCAGAACGTAATAGCGGTCATGTCCATGACGCGTAGATCCTTTGCGATCACTTCATCAAAAGAAATTTCAGTGAACTTCGTTGCGTTCGGATTCTTGCGAGGGTCTTCAGAGTAGACACCATCAACGCCGCCGTGTGTTCCCTTAAGAACAATGGAAGCTTCGATCTCTGCTGCGCGCTGTGCTGCTGGAGTGTCTGTCGTGAAGTAAGGGTTACCCATTCCCGCAGCGAAAATTACAACTCGACCTTTTTCAAGGTGTCGAACTGCGCGACGTCGAATGTACGGTTCTGCAACCTGGTCCATGTTGATTGCTGACATCACACGAGTTGGACGGCCGTGACTTTCAATTGCGTCTTGCAGAGCAAGTGCATTGATGACAGTGCCGAGCATTCCCATGAGGTCAGAGTTGGCACGGTTCATTCCAGCCATGGCACCAGTAGCGCCACGCCAAATGTTTCCGCCGCCGACAACCACAGCAAGTTCAAGTCCACCGCGAGCCATAGCACTCGAAATCTCGCGCGCTAAAAAGTCAACGGTCGATGCATCGATTGTCTCGTCACTCGCTTCAGAAGCGAGCGCCTCACCCGAGAGTTTCAGGACGAGTCGACGCATATATTTTCCTTTAGCTTCCGATTACAACCTGAGCATACGCAGTGATACTTGCGCTGCCGAGGAACTGCTGAATTGACTGCTTTTCGTCCTTAACGTACGACTGTTCAACCAAGACACGCTCTTTGAACCAGCCATTGAGGCGGCCTTCGATGATCTTTGGAAGAGCCGCGTCAGGCTTGCCTTCGTTACGAGAAATTTCTTCCACGGTCTTGCGCTCAGAGTCAATGTCAGCCTGTGGCACATCGTCACGGTTGAGGTACTGAGGCTTAGCGAATGCAATGTGCACAGCAACTTCGTGCGCAACTTCGTCACTGCCGTCTTTTACAACAACAGCAACCGCGTTAACACCGCGACCTGACTGGAGGTGAATGTAGGTGTCGATTACTTCGCCAGCTTTTGCTTCGAGGCGGTAGACGCGACCAACTGAGATGTTTTCCTTCAGCGTTGTCAACAGATTCTCGATGCGGTCCTGGAATGAAGCAACTGCCCCCTCACCGTCAGCACAAACAGCAGCTGCGATTTCGTCAACGATTGAAACAAACTGTTCAGACTTTGCAACGAAGTCAGTTTCGCAGCGCATTTCAACAATCGCAGCAACGTTTCCGTTGCGCACTACTGAAACAGCGCCTTCGCCAGCTTCACGGTCTGCACGCTTTGCAGCAGATGCAAGTCCATTTACTCGCAACCACTTGGTTGCTTCTTCCATGTCGCCGTTAGTCGCCTCAAGCGCCTTCTTGGCATCCATCATTCCAACGCCGGTTGACTGGCGCAGTGTTTGTACGTCTTTAGCAGTGATAGCCACTGGGATCTCCTTAAATCTGAAAGTTAATTAATTAAGCGACTGGCTCAGCAGCGACTTCAACAGCCACTTCTGGAGTTGCTTCAACTGGTGCTTCAACAGCAGCAGCAACTGGTGCAGCTGGTGCCTTTGTAACTGCAGGACGGTTCGCACGGATGTAGCGACCTTCCGTTACAGCGTCAGCCATCAAACGGCATAGTAGACCTACACCGCGAATAGCGTCGTCGTTACCAGGAATTACGTAGTCAATGATGTCTGGGTCACAGTTAGTGTCCACAACAGCAACAACTGGAAGTCCGAGCTTGCGAGCTTCAGTAACCGCAATGTGTTCCTTCTTTGTGTCAATTACGAACACAGCGTTTGGAACCTTGTCGATTGTTGAGATACCACTCAAGTTTCGGTCGAGCTTTTCGAGTTCACGTGAGTGACGAAGTGCTTCACGCTTTGGCATTCCTTCAAAGTCACCAGCACGTTGCATAGTGCGTAGTTCCTGAAGACGCTTCACGCGGCCTGAGACGGTTGAGAAGTTTGTAAGCATTCCACCGAGCCAGCGCTGGTTAACGAATGGCATGCCACACGCATTAGCGAAGTCCTCAACAGGACCCTGGGTCTGCTTCTTGGTGCTCACGAAGAGAATTGTTCCGCCGTCAGCGACGAGGTCACGCACGAATGCGTAAGCAACCTCAATACCGCTCAGGGTCTTACGAAGGTCGATTAGGTAAATGCCGTTTCGCTCACCAAGGATGAAGCGACGCATTTTTGGGTTCCAACGACGGGTCTGGTGCCCGAAGTGCACGCCCGAGTCAAGTAGTTCCTGCAGAGTGACGAGTGCCACGATAATTTCCTTCCGTTCGGTTACTAGATCCAAGTGGTGCACCGCAGAACGGTGACCGTACGAAACCACAGGGATATTTCTCGTGCTTTCCCATTGTGGGAGAGCCAGTCCATGTTAGTCGCTTGGAACTACCCCCGAGGATGGGTCTGGCGATGGACCTTTTGCAGGCGTGATTTAGAAACGTGGGTATAGAGCTGGGTGGTCGTCAGGCTTTCGTGGCCCAGTAATTCTTGAACAACTCGAAGGTCGGCTCCACCTTCTAATAAATGAGTCGCGTAGGTGTGGCGAAGGGCGTGGGGATGAATGTGACCCATGGCAACTCGGTTATCGAGAATTCTGCGCACGTCTCTCGGTCCTAGGCGACTGCCGCGGCGATTAAGGAAAAGAGCATCTTTTGGAGAATCAGGAGTCGCCACTACATCACGGGCATCTTTCACCCATTCTTTTATGGCCTTAAGTCCTTGATCATGGAGCGGAACAATTCGTTCTTTTCGACCTTTACCGAGTACTCGTAGTAGTCCTTGCTTGAAATCAATACTCGTTGTATTTAGCCCACAAAGTTCACTGACGCGAAGACCTGCTCCATAGAGCACTTCACAGACAGCTCTATCTAATAGAGCGAATTTGTCGTCGCCCCAGTCAACGTCCAGAAGATTTTCTAATTGCTCACGCACAACAATCTTTGGAAGCTGTGCATTTGGTTTTGGAGCAGAGAGACGAGCAGCGGGACTTTCATCAAGATGCTTTCGCTCAACGAGCCACGTGAAGTAACTACGAAGCGACGCTCTCCTTCTCATAATCGAAGTTCGCTCATCGCCGCGTGACGTCATGAAGGCTAGATATTCACGCAAAGTTCGTTTCGTGATTTTTTTGAAGTCCGAATGCTTGTTCTCCTCGGCCCATTCAATGAACTGCTCGATGTCACTGATGTAGGCACGAAGCGTTGCTTCAGAGCGGTTCTTCGTCTGAAGGGTCGCTACAAAGCCCTCAAGGAGCCAGGGGCTCTTGGCCCGTGCTGTTTTTTGTGATCCCGACACATAAACAAGGCTACCGAGCGTCATTGCCTGATGCCGTGACCTCGGTAGGCTTGTTGTATTCCTAAGGAGAACCCGTGCCTCGCATTTTGATTGTTGAAGATGACGACCACATTCGTTCTGCGCTTCGCCTCATGTTCGAAGGCGAAGGCTTCGAAATAGACGATGCCCCAAGCGGCGAAGTCGGCGTGGCGATGTTTACTCGCATGGCGAGCGACGTCGCAATTGTTGACATCATGTTGCCCGGAATGTCTGGGTTTGAAACGTGCAAACAAATTCGTGAAGTGAGTGACTGTCCAATAGTGATTGTCTCTGCGAGAGATCAGACTGCGGACGTTGTCTTGGGACTCGAATCAGGCGCTGATGACTACGTAACAAAGCCGTTCATCCCTGAAGAACTACTGGCA
>CAIKVF010000048.1 GCA_903830745.1 uncultured Actinomycetes bacterium
ACTGCAGCAATTACAGGATCTGCCTGGCGCGCCGCAATGGAAGAAAAAGCAGTGGCAATCGTTGCGTGCACTCGTTCAGGTATGACTGCTCGTGCAATTTCACGCTTCCGACCTCCAATGCCAATCATTGCAATTACTCCAAGCGAAGCAACTGCTCGTCAGCTTCGTAGCTCATGGGGTGTGCAAGAAACATTCATCTCACAAGCAACCGCGATTGATGATCTCTGTGAATTTGCAATGCAGCAGTTAAAACTTGCTGGCATTGCAAAAACAGGGGACCGCATTGTTGTAATGGCTGGCTCTTCTAAGGGCGGTGCTTCAGTTACTGACACTGTTCGAATGATTGTTGCTAGTTAGCTAATCCGCTGGCGAATTGGTACTGCGTTCTAATAATGCAGCAGTGAGTAGTGCCAATGAGGCAAGCGTTATTGAATTTCTAGAAATGTACGTTCCGCTACTTGCCAACCATGATGTAGATGTTGCTGATCGCCAGTGATTCCAGGGCACGATGAGAGCCGCAATGTTGAGCAGTGCAGTTCGTGCGGTCCAGGACTTCATCCCCACCTCAAGTGCTACGAAAATCAAAATTGGTGCGTACGTGAAGTAGTGATCCCACGCGACTGGTGCGCCAATTATCGACGTTATGAGAATTACTACTGCAGAGCTGAATTCGTAAGAGCGCTTCCAAAGATTTTGAGCTGCATACAGTCCAAGGACTACAACAAAAAGTGAACCAACAAATGCTCCGATGCTGCCGAATTCACCTATGTGGAACGGCGCGCGGTTCAGCATCGATGAAAAGCTGGAACTCGAAATAGTCGCACGGTTAGAGAGGAAATGCTTTAGTTCGTTTCCACCAAAAAGAACTTTTGAGACGTAGGTGCTTGCACTTGCTGGCCACAAGATAACTGCGCTCATGGTGATGACAGTAAATGTTGCTAGTGCCGTGACTGCCGCTTGCCACTGTCGGCGCAGCAGCCAGACAAGTATGAAAATTACTGGGTACAACTTCAGTGCGGCCATGAGCCCTAGTAGGACTCCTTGGGACTTTCCTCGAACTATGAGCCAGTCCAACATGACTGCAAACATGATGAAAGTACTTGTTTGACCCCAGCCGAGGCAATCTCGAACAGAAGGAAATAGAAAAATCGATCCGATGCCAATGGCGCAGGCACTAATTGAAACGGTCATTAACTCTTGCTTCAACACGTAGCGCTGTGTAATAAACACTGTCCCAATTAATGCAAGTAGTGATCCGAGCGTCCATGCAAAGGCAAGTAGATGAAGAGGTATCCACATCAGTGGCCAGAGCAGAAGAATGGCTCCCGGAGGATATGTAAATGCTTGTGTACCAAACGGTAAGTAAATGTTTCCGGTGTGTCTTAGATTTTCAAGATTCACAACACGACCTAGCAAGTCACCGTGATGACCAATCGATGCACCAATGAAGTGTGATGCGTAGTAGGTCACCGCAACAATAAGAAGTAGTTCACCAATAATTATCGAGAACTTCAAAAGCTTCGACATGCGCATATCGTTACAGTAGTTCCGATGGCTGCTCAATTACCTGAGGGTGTATTTTATTGAAGAGTCGCTCGGGTAACGTGGTTAGGTGAATCGCTTCTCGGAGAAGGCCTGGGCAACCTACCGGCGTCTCCCTCAATCAACGACCAATGTCTTGGTCATAATTGGATTGATATTGCTCGGGAACATAGTTTTCGTTTCGGGTTTGATGAATGACAATCCAATTTCTTGGACCGCGCAGATCTCACACATTTCTTGTCTAGTTACTTGCGGCCGTCCAATGACAGATCCCAATGTTGGCTACATCACCCAAGCGCTCGGACATCTTTCAGCGACTGATTTGCTGCATGGACACATGCCGTACTGGAATTATTTTGAAGGTCTTGGAACGCCACTTCTTGGTGAGATGCAAGCTGCATCGTTATTTCCTCTGACACTTCTATTTCTGTTACCAGCTGGACTTCTGTGGTTTCACATCAGCCTTGAAATTATTGCTGGGCTTGCAACGTATTTCCTCGTCCGACGATTCTCACTGTCGCCAATGTTGGCAACAACCGCTGCAGTCCTCTTTGCTTTAAACGGCACGTTCGCGTGGATTGGAAATGCTGTCTTAAATCCGATTGCGTTCTTGCCGTTGTTGTTGCTCGGCATTGAAATGGTGCTTGATAGCGCGAAGTCAAGTAGGCGAGCATGGTTTCTTGTTGCGTTAGCGCTTTCGCTCTCGCTCTACTCAGGCTTTCCTGAGATTGCGTATCTCGATGGGTTATTCGCACTCGGTTGGACGGCGGTTCGAATGTTCTCACTTGAACGCAGCCAGCGTTGGTTCGCGACTCGTTCACTTGGAATTGGTGGAGCGATAGGTCTTCTTGCTTCACTACCAGTCATCGTTCCTTTTTACGACTACATGAAGGTCGCTCACCTTGGTGGGCACAGTTCAGTTGACGCTACGGCGCACCTTCCTCTTCAAGCGCTGCCAATGCTGTTTCATCCGTACGCGTACGGCACGTTGTTCTCGAATCTCAACGTTGCAAACTTCTGGGGCAACATTGGCGGTTACTTCACTATTAGTGTCACCGCGTTAGCGCTACTTGGTCTCTTTGGAAGCCGCTGGCGCTCACTCAGGATGTATCTCGGTGGGTGGATCCTTCTAGGGACAATGGCGATTTTCGATGTCTTGCACACCAGGTCACTGTGGAACTTGTTGCCATTTGTAAAGGCAACTGCCTTCATGCGCTACATCAACCCATCAGCAGAAATTGCCATGATTATTTTGGCCGTGATGGGTATTAGCGATCTGCTCAGTGAGCCACGATCAGTAAAGCGCTTCAAGATCACTTCGGTTGTTGCATTCGCACTGTTGGTGTGGTGTGCACTCGAGGCGCGTGCACTCAATCAGGGCGTAGTCATTGGTCACAGCGCCCGACTTATCTTCATTCTCCTAGATGTCCTGCCATTCTTAGCCGTGGGGTCATTGCTTCTTTTGAGCTGGTTCACGTCGAAGCGCTACGCAACGCTGCTTATCTGCGGCGTTCTAGTTATTGAGTCGCTTGCGATGTTTTTTGTTCCAACCGCGGAGTCACCAACGAGGGTTGATGTCGACATGGCACCAATTCACTTCTTGCAACAACATCAAGGTGAGCAGCGCTTCTTTGACATGGGGGTACTCACACCGAACTGGGGCTCACAGTTCGGCCTCAATCAATTGAATCAAGTTGAGATGCCGTTCCCTAAGACGTTCGCTACATACATTTTGAGCAGTCTCTATCCGGGTTTAGATCCAGTGCACCACTTTACGATTCAAGGTGGACTGGCTGCAGGTGTTCCGGCACAGGAGAAAGAACTTGTTGCACACTTTGCCAATTATCAAAATGCTTCAGTTAAATATCTTCTTTACCGCAACTATGTAAATCTTCCAGGCGGTAAAACTTCACCAATTATTATTTCGCCAGCACTCGTTGCTCTCGGAGTAAAAGAAGTCTTCCGCGATGAGCTAACAACAATTTATGAACTGCCAAACCCAAGGCCGTTCTACTCAACCAAGTCTTCTACCTGTCAGATAATGAGCTCTGCGCCTTCTACGGCAACCGTCATCTGTCCTTCAGCGACTACGTTGCTTCGCACCGAGCTTTCGATGGCAGGTTGGCACGCAAAGGTGAATGGTAAAGAAGTTCCGATCACCACGGTTGACGGTGTCTACCAACAGATCTCGCTTCCAGAGGGAGTGTCTCACGTCGAGTACAACTTCACGCCACCTCATCAGCGTTACGCACTACTTGTTGGTCTTGCAGCGTTGCTCTACCTTGCTGGAGCATGGGGTTTCGAAGTGAAGCGACGTAAAGATTCTCCGGTTCCTTCTACTGAGTGAGCCAAGCATTACGGCTTAATCAGTGGCCCTTGAGAGATGAAATTGGTGCCCCCGGCAGGAGTCGAACCTGCGCACATGGCTTCGGAGGCCAATGCTCTATCCACTGAGCTACGGGAGCGTCATAAGTAAGGCTACCGGACTCATCTAAAGTTCTTCTATGAGTTCCAAAGCACTACCTACATCACTTCTGGCAGATACTGCCGTTGTTGGTGATCATGACGTCACCATTGGTGGCGTCTCGCTGAGTGAACTCGCAGCCACCTACGGCACCCCGCTCTTTGTCTACGACGAGCAGACACTGCGCTCACGTTGTGGCGAAGCAGCCAATATTTTTGACGATGGGGTGGCCTTCGCATCAAAGTCATTCCTCTGTGGGGCCATGGCCAAGCTCGCCAGTGAAGAAGGCCTCTGTATTGATGTTTCAACAGGTGGAGAACTCGACATCGTGCTTCGTGCTGGCATTGTCCCAAGTCGCATCATTCTTCATGGCAACAACAAGTCGGTTGATGAACTGAAGCGTGCCATTGAAGTCGGTGTGCACCGAATCGTGGTTGACAACTTTTCTGAAATCGAGCGCATTAGCTCACTCACATCGAGCTCATCAGATGTTCACTGTCTCATCCGTGTGACTCCTGGCGTTGAAGCGCACACGCACGATTTCATCAAGACGGGCAATGAAGACACCAAGTTTGGATTCTCAATTACTTCTGGTGATGCACGAAAGGCCATTGACGCAGTCGCCGCACTACCTGGGGTAACACTGCACGGAGTGCACGCACACATTGGTTCGCAGATTTTTGAAACTGCAGGCTTTGATGAAACAATGCAAATTCTCGCAACGTTCACCAAGGATGATGACTTTGACGAACTCTGTATTGGTGGAGGAATTGGCGTTGCCTACGTCGAGGGTGAATCTGCACCATCTATTACGCAGTGGGGTAGTGCAATTCGTGAAGCGGCAAAGCGCATAGGGCTCAGTCCCAAGATTCGCATTCTCGCTGAACCAGGCAGAGCAATTGTTGCCCAAGCGGGTCTCACGCTATATCGCGTAGGGGCTGTAAAGCCCGTGGTGCAGCGTACGTACATGGCAGTAGACGGTGGCATGAGTGATAACCCCCGCCCTGTTCTTTATGGATCTGGATACGAAGCATTTGATGTTTCAAACCCCAAGGCGCAAAGAACGCAGAGTGTCCGACTTGTTGGAAAACACTGTGAAAGTGGCGACATCTTGATTGATGAAGCGTGGCTTCCAGCAACTACTGGTGTTGAGTCTCTTATTGCGACCCCAGTAACTGGGGCGTACAGCTATTCAATGGCTTCTAACTACAACCGCGTTCCACGACCAGCTGTGGTGTTCGTAAAAGACGGAAAAGCCCGTGAAGTACTGCGTCGCGAGACGTTTGAAGACTTAGCTCGTCTCGAAGTCTGAGCCCAGTTCACCTAGACTTAGTCAATGACTTCTCCCGTAATTCGCGTTGGCGTAATTGGGGCAGGCTTTGTAGGAAGCGCCCTAGTTGAGCTACTCAATGACCGTTCACGTAACGATGCATTGCTCGACGCCGCTACAGCAACTATTGAAGTTGTCGGAGTTGCCGTTCGCGATACCTCAAAGCCACGCGGATCAATCTCGAAGGACCTTTTAACTACTGACGCTGCAGGACTAGCTGGTCGTAAAGACCTTGACATTTTGGTCGAACTCGCTGGTGGCATTGAGCCAGCACGCAGCTACGTTGAAGCAGCACTAAAGAATGGTGTTTCAGTCGTTACTGCTAACAAGGCACTAATGGCCGACTGCGGTACAGAACTCGCACGCCTCGCCAGCGCAAATAATTGTGACCTCTTTTATGAAGCCGCCGTTGGTGGCGCCGTGCCAATCATTCGCGCACTTCGCACATCACTCGCGGGTGAGCGAATTAATCGCGTTATGGGAATTGTGAATGGAACTACAAACTTCATTCTCTCGAAGATGACGAGCGAGGGTAGTGACTACGGTGTTGTGCTCAAAGAAGCACAAGCTCTTGGTTACGCCGAAGCAGATCCAACTGCTGACGTTGAAGGATTCGACGCGGCTGCAAAAGTTCAAGTTCTTTCTTCGCTCGCTTTTGGTACCGAGATGAAGAGCACGGAAATTTCTCGTGAAGGCATTTCAGGTATTCGTTCTGTTGACGTCGACTTTGCAAAGAATGCCGGCTACGTCATCAAGCTCTTAGGAGTTGCTGAGCGTCACGGTGCTCATGGACTATCTCGCCGCGTTCACCCGGCACTAATTGAACAGAGCCACCCACTCGCTTCAGTAAATGGTGCAATGAACGCAGTATTCGTTGAAGGTGTTAACAGCGGTCCACTTATGTGGCTCGGACAAGGCGCCGGTGGTGGTCCAACTGCAACTGCAGTACTCGGTGATGTTCTTGACGCCGCACGCAATCGCGTTGACAAACGTCACCAAGTTCCCTTCAGTGTTGATCCAGAGATCAAGGACATTGACGCAGGCGACACTTCAAGCATTTTCTACATAAGTGTCGACGTTAAAGACGAACCTGGAGTACTCGCTGCAGTTGCGGGAGTCTTTGGCAAGAACAACGTTTCAATTCGTTCCATGGAACAACACGGTGTGAGCAATGAAGCTCGCATCTCATTCATGACGCACGAAGCACTTGGAAAAAACGTACAAGCAACGATTAGTGATCTAGCAAAATTGAGTTCAGTTGACTCCATTGGAAATTGCATTCGGGTCATCGAGGGAGTTAAGTAATGCCAGGTTGGAATGGACTCCTCAATGAGTACTCAGAGTGGTTCAACCTTGAGGGCGTGAAAGAAGTTGTCACGCTGCAAGAAGGCAACACACCGCTTATTCGTGCTGACCGTCTCTCAGAGCGACTCGAAGCAGACGTTTGGCTGAAGTTCGAAGGACTTAACCCATCTGGTTCTTTTAAAGACCGCGGAATGACTAACGCTGTAACCCAGGCCAAGGCCAAGGGCGCGAAGACTGTTATCTGTGGATCTACTGGAAACACCTCGGCCGCCGCTGCTGCATACGCCGCTAAAGCTGGCATGGACTGCGTGGTGCTTGTTCCTGAAGGAAAGATCTCACGCGGAAAGCTCGCACAAGCAATTGTGTACGGCGCGAAGGTATTGCAGATTCGTGGCAACTTCGACCAAGCACTCAACTTGGCTCGTGAACTAACCCAGCACATTCCCATCACCATTGTTAACTCCATCAACCCAGACCGCATTGAAGGACAAAAGACTGGTGCGTTCGAAGTTGTTGATGTGCTTGGAAAAGCACCAGATATTCTTTCCATCCCGGTTGGAAACGCTGGAAACATCACTGCCTACTGGCGTGGTTTCACGCAGTACCACTTCGCTAAAAAGATAACGACACTGCCAAAGATGTGGGGCTTCCAGGCCGCCGGCGCTGCACCAATTGTTCTTGGCTACCCAGTAGAAAATCCAGAAACAATCGCCACTGCTATTCGCATTGGTAATCCTGCAAGCTGGGTTCCAGCACTCGAAGTTATTGCTGAGTCGCATGGTGACATTCGTGCCGTAACGGATGAAGAAATTCTTGACGCCTACCGCTACCTTGCTCGCTACGAATCAATTTTCACAGAGCCAGCGTCAGCTGCATCAGTTGCTGGAATCATTAAGTTCGGTGTTCCTAAGGGTTCGACAGTTGTCTGTGTGCTTACGGGTAACGGCCTAAAAGACCCAGACACTGCAACCATGGATACTGCTGAGCCAGATGTGGTTGACGCGACCATCAAGGCGCTTCTTTCCAAGATTTCCTAGGCATTTACACCGGGTCTAAGTCCGGCTACACTTTTACTTGTCGTCCGCGACCGGCCTTTTGCCAGCGTGCGGAAAATCTTCCAAGACGGCACTTCTTTATTTTTTCTCTGTCCAGGATTCTCTTTACGGACAGCGAGGAAGGAAACACTTATGGCTGCAAAGCCCACACCAGATCGTTCGGACCTTGAATCTAAGAGCGTTGCTGATCTACAAAAAATCGCTGAAGTAACTGGAGCTAAGCCTGCGGGTCGCTCAAAGGCCGCAATCGTTGACGCCATCATGAACACTGGCGCACCGGCCGCTTCAGATTCAGCCAACCGTGCCGTTCGCTCACGCCGTACCGTTGCAACGCCAGTTGACGACTTTGATGACCTCGTCGGAGAATTTGTCGCCGACGCTAAGACTGAAAAGCCAGCAGCTTCACCTGCAGCAGAGTCATCATCAGCTCCTGCACCAGAACGCCAGAACAACCCACCTCGCCAGAACAACAACCAACAGCGTGAGCGCCAGCCTCGTGACTTTGGAAATGAGCAGGGTGGACGCAATAACCGCCGCAACCGCCGCAACCGTAATGACCGCGGAGACCGAGGCAACAGCAACGCAGGACGCGAGCGTTTTGGTGGCGAAGCAATGCCGAATGCTGATCAGCCATATGACGGCGAGCTCGTAGAAGTCCAGGGTCTGCTTGACCTTCGTGACGATGGATACGGCTTCTTGCGCGTGAAGGGTTTTCACCCATCACCAAATGACGTGTACGTCTCAATCAACCAGGTTCGTCGTTTCCACTTGCGCAAGGGAGACACCATCGTTGGTGGCTACCGTCCAGCCGCATCAAACGAAAAGTACCCAGCACTTCTTCGCGTTGACCTCGTTCAAGGACTTGACCCAGAAGTTGCACGTCTTCGTCCAAAGTTTGAAGACCTAACGCCACTGTTCCCAGACGAGAAGCTCAAGCTTGAAACGGCTGAAGGAAAGAGCGACCTCACTCCTCGCATTGTTGACCTGCTTGCACCAATTGGTAAGGGTCAGCGTGGACTTATTGTTTCACCGCCTAAGGCCGGTAAGACAACAATCATGAAGCAGATTGCTCACTCAATCGAAGAGAACAACCCAGACGTTCACCTCATGGTGCTTCTCGTTGACGAGCGCCCTGAAGAAGTAACTGACATGCGTCGCAGCGTGAAGGGTGAAGTTATTGCTTCAACATTCGACCGTCCAGCTGATGAGCACACACATATTGCAGAACTCTGCATTGAGCGTGCGAAGCGTCTTGTAGAAATTGGTCGTGACGTTGTAATCATCCTCGACGGTATTACTCGTCTTGCTCGTGCGTACAACCTCGCAGCTCCGGCGACTGGACGAATCATGTCTGGTGGAGTTGACTCTGGTGCGCTCTATCCACCTAAGAAGTTCTTTGGTTCTGCACGAAACATTGAAGAAGGTGGATCACTCACCATCCTCGCGAGTGCTCTTGTGGAAACTGGTTCCAAGATGGACGAAGTTATCTTCGAAGAATTCAAGGGAACTGGAAACATGGAACTTCGCCTTGACCGTCGTCTCGCTGAGCGTCGTTTGTTCCCAGCTATTGACGTCAACGGATCATCAACTCGTCACGAAGAACTGCTCTTTGACCGAGATGTTCTGCCTCAGGTGTGGAAGCTGCGCCGTGTTCTGAACGGGCTTGCAGCTGAAGGCCGCGACGCTGCTGGACTCGAGCTCCTCATTGACAAATTGAAGTCAACCCGCAGTAATGACGAGTTCTTGGCCGA
>CAIKVF010000049.1 GCA_903830745.1 uncultured Actinomycetes bacterium
TGCTGACCAGTTATTGGTTTCAGTAAACCATTTGAGCTTAGGAAGTGCGTCCATGTCGGGAGCAGACTTGCCCATCCAGATCCAAACCCAAGCGCCTTGCTCTACGAGTGGGTAACTGCGTACATCTGCGCGACTCGGGATTCTCTCTTGCCCAGGGACCGCAACACACGTTCCAGTGCAGTCAAAGGTAAAGCCGTGATACCCGCACACCAGATTGTCACCAACGACGGTTCCAAGCGAAAGTGGGTACCCACGGTGTGGGCAGTGATCGGCAATCGCCACAACCTGGCCAGACACGTTGCGATACATAGCAACATGTTCGCCCAGCAGCTGGCGAGAGATTGGCTTGGTTGTTAATTCGCTCGTGAGCGCAGCAACATACCAGTGATCCCTGAGAAACATAATCCCCCCATTACCTTTTATGGAAAGTATAGGCACGAACAATTCATTCTGTGATAAGAAAAGAAGTCAATCGAAGGAGATCTCATGTCATTTCTAGACAATGCCAAGTGGCAATCAAACATTTCACTTAACGGATGGGTAAAGGGTGGTGGCGGTGACGCTCCAGTACTTGAACCTGCAACCGGAAAAGAACTCGCCAAGTCCGGACGTGCCAATGTGGCTGACGTTGCAAAGGCCGCCGCAGTCGCTGTCGAAGCTCAAAAAGAATGGGCAGCGCTACCCTTCACTGCACGCGCCGCAATCATGCGCAAGGCCGGACAGTTATTCCTCGACAATGCTGAGGAAATTTCGGACTGGATCATTCGTGAATCCGGTGGCATCCCACCAAAGGCTGGACTAGAAATTCATGTTGCTTCTGAAGAATGCTTCGAAGCCGCAGCAATTGCGTCACATCCAACTGGTGAAATTCTTCGCAGTGAACAGCCCCGCCTCAGTTTTTCACGTCGCGTTCCTGCTGGCGTAGTTGGAGTTATTTCACCATTCAACTTCCCACTGATTCTGTCAATCCGCTCAGTGGCTCCAGCACTCGCACTTGGTAACGCCGTTATATTGAAGCCAGACCCACGCACCGCAGTGTGTGGTGGTGTTGCGCTTGCTCGAGTCTTTGAAGAAGCTGGTGTTCCTGCTGGAGTCTTCTCAGTGCTTCCTGGTGGAGCTGACGTAGGTGAAGCGCTTGTTACCGACCCACGTGTTCGCGTTATTGCATTCACCGGATCAACAACAGCTGGTCGTGCAGTTGGATCACTCGCCGCCCAACACCTAAAGCGAGTTCACCTTGAGCTTGGTGGAAACAACGCACTCATCATCATGGATGACGTTGACATTGAAAAGGCCGCATCAATTGGTGCGTTCGGTTCCTTCATGCACCAGGGTCAGATTTGCATGACGACTGGTCGCCACATTGTTCACGAGAAGATTGCTGGCGCGTACGCAGAAGCACTTAGTGCACATGCCGACCACCTTCCAGTCGGAGACCCTGCCAGCGGACAAGTAGCTCTTGGGCCACTTATTGACGCGAAGCAGCGTGACCGTGTTCACTCAATGGTGACTGAAACAGTGAAGGCTGGGGCCACGCTCGCAGCCGGTGGAACATTCGAAGAACTCTTCTACCGTCCAACCGTGCTCACCAACGTGCCACGTAATGCACCTGCATACTGTGACGAAGTCTTCGGACCAGTTGCTCCAATTGTTTCGTACAGTTCAATTGAAGAAGCAGTCGCACTAGCGAGCGACACACCGTATGGACTTTCACTCGGAATTCTTTCTGGTGACGGACTGCGTGCACTCGAAATTGCTAGTCGCATCCCAACTGGTGCAATTCACATCAACGACCAGACTGTTGGCGACGAAGCTGTTATTCCATTCGGTGGAACTGGCAGTTCGGGCAATGGATCGCGTATGGGTGGAATGGCCAACCTCGATGCTTACACCGAGACACAGTGGGTCACCGCACAGAGCGACCTCGCGATCTACCCGTTCTAAAGACTATTTAGATCAACGTAGTTGCGAGCCAGAGTTTCAGTCGCACCCGGGGACTTCACTGACTGACGAAGACGCGCGAGCTGCACGCCATTTTCAAAGTCATCAGTGGGGTTCGGGTGCAGCATCTGAGTCATGTACGTAGAAAATTCTTCAGCACGCCACACACGCTCTAAGCACGTATCTGAATAACTCTCCAGTAGTGCATCCTCGTTCTTCTTAAACTTCGCAATTAGCGCACGAGAGAGTTCGCGAACATCTCCAATTGCAAGGTTCATGCCTTTGGCTCCTGTTGGAGGGACAATATGCGCCGCATCACCAGCGAGGAATAGTCGGCCGTAACGCATTGGTTCAATAACAATGCTGCGCATGGTAGTAATTCCTTTTTCGAGAATTGGGCCGCGTGTGATGTGTGGAACTTCTTCAGTTGCTAAACGAACGTCTAGTTCATCCCAAATCTGATCGTCAGTCCAGTCCTCGAGCTTCTCATCGTTAGGCACACCCAGGTAGAGACGGCTCACAGTTGGTGAGCGCATTGAATAGAGCGCAAAGCCACGTTCGTGACGACAGTAGATGAGTTCTTCAGTTGATGGAGCCGCTTGGGCAATAATTCCGAGCCAAGAAAATGGGTAGATGCGATCGAACTGCTTTTTTAGGCTTGCTGGAATTGCTTTGCTGGCTGGACCAAATGTTCCATCACATCCAGCAATGTAGTCACACGTAATACGCACTTTTCCATCTGGGGTATCCGCTTCAATAAACGGTGCGTCAGTAGTAAGTCCATCGAGATTTGTAACTTCTGTTTCAAACATGAGTGGTGCATCGTAACCAACTCGAAGGGCAATGAGATCTTTCACAACTTCTTGTTGTCCATAAACAGTGATTGGCTTGCCACCATTAAGTTCGGTGAGTGCGATTCGGTACGACGTGCGATCAAATCGAAGCTCCACTCCATCGTGCTTCAGGCCTTGTCGAAGCATTCGTTCGCCGACACCATTTTCTTCTAAGAATTTCGCAATTCCATATTCAATTACGCCAGCTCGAACTCGTGCTTCTACGTAGGGCCGGTCACGTCGCTCCAGGACAATGTTGTCAATCCCCTGCTCGTGGAGAATGTGTCCAAGTAGCAGTCCCGCCGGGCCAGCACCAATGATTGCGACCTGCGTGCGAAGTTCTTTCATGGGTTTGCCTGCTTTGTAATTGGTCAAGTGAATTGGGAATTAGTGTACTGTCATATTGGTTTCAGCCTTGATGCAAAGTCGCTCCGGCGTAGCCAAATAGTTGCAGTAATGACTTATATCCCGGAGGAAAAATGGCTGTAGTTGTTCGTAATACCAAGCGCACGGACATTGAACTTGTTGACGTACTCGCCAAATACGGAGTTGCCACCATTCATGAGGCGCAGGGGCGCACTGGTCTGCTTGCTCCACACATTCGACCTATCTATAAGGGTGCTCGAATTGCAGGAAATGCACTCACCTGTGAAGTTGAGCCTGGAGATAACTGGTCAATTCACGTTGCAGTTGAACAGTCAAGGCCTGGTGACATCTTGGTGGTGACCCCAACAAGTCCCTGCACCGACGGTTACTTCGGTGATCTTCTCGCCACGAGCTTTAAGGCGCACGGCGTTCGTGGCCTGGTTATTGACGCAGGCGTCAGAGACACCGCAGACCTCGAAGAAATGGGATTTCCTGTCTGGTCGAAATGTGTTTCATCACAAGGCACTATTAAGGCAGTCCCTGGAAATGTGCAAACTCCGATTGTCTGTGCGGGTGCATCAATCAACCCAGGTGACGTGATTATTGCCGACGATGACGGAGTTGTAGTGGTCCCGCGCGAAAATGTCGAAGTAGTTCTCGCCGCTTCAAAGGCTCGAGAAGAAAACGAGCACGCCAAGCGACAACGACTCGCATCGGGTGAGCTCGGGCTTGACATGTATTCAATGCGTGGTGACTTGGAAAAGGCTGGACTTCGCTACATTGACGCGGAGAACGAGTGAGTTCACAGACTGCGATTCGCTGCTGCGTTATTCGCGGCGGGACATCTAAGGGGCTCTACTTTCATGCGGGTGACCTCCCCGCCGACGTAAAGACCCGTGATGCAGTGTTGCTCGCTGCAATGGGCGCTCCAGATGAACGCGAAATCGATGGAATGGGTGGAGCGCATCCGCTTACTTCAAAGGTTGCAATTGTTTCAAAGTCATCAAGGGAAGATGCCGACGTTGACTATCTGTTCCTTCAAGTCTGGCCGGACCGCACTGAAGTCTCTGACAATCAGAACTGCGGAAATCTGCTCGCGGGAGTTGGTCCATTTGCGATTGAAGAAGGGCTCATTGCCCCCACTGGTGACCTTACAAAAGTACGAATCTATATGGTCAACACCGAAAGCCTCGCGGTTGCAACTATTCAAACACCCGGTGGCAATGTTCGCTACGACGGTGATGCACACATTGATGGTGTTCCAGGATCACACGCGCCAATTCCAATTGAGTTCCTCGACGTTGCTGGCTCATCATGTGGCGCGCTGCTGCCTACCGGAAATGCAGTTGACATTGTTGAAGGTATCCGAGTTACCTGCATTGATAATGGCATGCCCGTTGTCTGTATTAAAGCGCAGGACCTCGGAGTAAGTGGATACGAAGATCCTGAAGTCATCGAAGCAAACAAGGAGCTTTGTGCGAAGGTTGAAGCTATCCGCCTCGCCGCTGGTCCACTAATGAATCTTGGCGACGTTACAAAGAAAACAGTCCCGAAGATGAGTCTTCTTGCACCAGCACAACATGGTGGCGTGCTCACTACGAGAACTTTCATTCCTAAGCGTGTTCACGAAGCGATTGGCGTATTTGGTGCTGTATCAGTTGCAACAGCTTGTCTCGTTCCTGGTTCAGTGGCCCACGAAGTCGCAGGCTTCGCTCATGACGCCAGTGCAGTGGAACTCAACGTTGAGCACCCCACTGGCTACTTCAGTGTCTCAATGGACGTCAGCACTCAGGGTGGTGCGGTGACTATAAACAGCGCAGCACTGCTTCGAACTGCACGCATGCTCATGAAGGGTCACGTATTTATTCCAACTTCGATTTGGGAGAACAAATGATTATTGACTGTCACGGTCACTACACCACTGCACCGGAGCCACACAACGTTTGGCGAAAGGCGCAGGTCGCCGCATTCAAAGCCGGTGAGCCATTTCCTGTGTATCCAGTTATCTCTGATGATGAGATTATGCAGACCATTGAACAAAATCAGCTGAAGTTGCTTAAAGAGCGCGGAGCCGACATGACAATATTCTCTCCACGTGCATCAACCATGGAGCACCACATTGGAAATGAGTCTGTGAGTCTGGCGTGGACTCGCGCTTGTAACGACCTGATTGCTCGCGTTGTTGATCTTTATCCTGAAACATTTATAGGTGTTTGTCAGCTACCCCAGTCACCTGGTGTACCGATTGAAAACTCAATTGCTGAGTTAGAACGCTGCGTAAACGAACTCGGATTTATTGGATGCAATCTCAACCCAGACCCCAGCGGCGGATTATGGAACGGACTTCCATTAACTGATACGTCTTGGTATCCATTTTACGAAAAAATGGTGGAACTAGACGTTCCAGCAATGATTCACGTTTCTGGAAGTTGCAACGTTAACTTTCACGCAACTGGAGCGCACTATATGAATGCAGACACCACTGCTTTCATGCAACTGCTGCAGGGTAATCTCTTTGCAGACTTCCCCACCTTGCGATTCATAATTCCTCACGGTGGCGGAGCTGTTCCTTATCACTGGGGTCGCTACCGCGGACTCGCTGACATGCTCGACAAGCCAAGTCTCTCGACACACCTTATGAACAACGTGTACTTCGATACCTGCGTCTATCACCAACCAGGTATTGATCTTCTCCTAGATGTCATCGACACCAAGAATGTTTTGTTCGGTTCTGAAATGGTGGGTGCAGTGCGTGGTATTGATCCTGAAACTGGCAATTACTTTGACGACACCAAACGCTACGTTGACGCAGCCAACATCACAACAGCGCAGCGTGAAGCCGTTTACTCAGGTAACGCTCGACGGGTGTTCCCACGTCTCGATGCGAAGTTAAAGGCAGCTGGTAAGTAATGCCAGATTTTGTAAAGGATGCTGACTGGCTTGACTGGGATCCAAATCCTACGAAACCGAAATTTATCCTTCCTCCAGGAGCTGTGGACGCTCATTGTCACGTGTTCGGTCCTGGTGATCAGTTTCCCTTTGCGCCAGAGCGTAAATACACACCATGTGACGCAAGTAAAAATCAACTCTTTGCGCTTCGTGACTTTCTCGGATTTGAAAAAAATGTCATAGTTCAGGCCACTTGTCACGGAACTGATAACGCTGCCATGGTTGACGCGATTCGACATTCAAATGGCAAAGCTCGTGGTATCGCAACCGTTTCGAATGACGTCAGCCACTCAGAACTCAGCGACATGCACGAAGCTGGTGTTAGAGGAGTGCGCTTCAACTACGTGAAGCGCCTCGTTGACCCAGAGCCTGATGCGTATTACCACCAAATTGTCGAAAAAATTGCACCACTCGGATGGCACGTTGTTGTGTATTTCGAAGCCGCAGACCTGGCTGAGCGATGGAACTTCTTCACTTCACTGAAAACCACGGTTGTGGTTGACCACATGGGTCGACCTGACGTCACTAAGGACGTAAATGGACCTGAGTTCGCGTTGTTTCTTCGACTCATGCAAGAGCACGATAACTTCTGGTCGAAGGTAACCTGCCCAGAACGACTCAGCAGTACTGGCCCAGATGGCTACGACGATGTGGTGCCATTCGCTAAAAAAGTTGTAGATCTATTTCCCGACCGAGTCCTTTCTGGTACTGACTGGCCGCACCCAAACCTGAA
>CAIKVF010000050.1 GCA_903830745.1 uncultured Actinomycetes bacterium
CTAGGGCCAAGATTGAAGTTGCGTTCCGCGTTTACTTCGACATGGTAGTGAGTGACACTGACGCATTTCGCATTCTCTTCATTCACGCCCACGACGGCGAAACCGCCGGAGAACTACGCAAACTAGAAACTGGGCTCATCTCTTTCATGGTTCCCTACATTGATCTCTCAATCAGCGACGACCACCGTCGCCAGCTCGCAGCTGGCGTGCTTGGTATTGCTGAAGGCGCAGCCGTTGTCTGGCTCGTGCAGCAAGAAGCCAAGGGCTGGCCAGTTGTTGCTGCTAATGAAGCAGAGCGCCTGGCATCACGCAGTGCCACCCTCGCATGGGGTGGACTACGTGCAGTGCAACAGGACTAGTTGATCTTCTTCGCCACTAGGCGAGCGGCAATTATTTCAAGGTCTAAATCACCTGAAGCAATATCTAGAACTAACTGATAGCCCTCATCAATTGACATTTCAAGACGATGGCCATTGACAAGAAAAAAAATGTTTGTCGCCACAAACGACAATCTCTTATTGCCATCGATCAAAGAATGATTCTTAATTATTGAATGCATCAGAGCTGCTGCCTTGAGCTGAAGAGTTGGATATGCATCTTCCCCAAAAGCGCTCGATTGCGGCCTTGCAAGTGCGGAGTCCAAAAGTCCAATGTCTCGGACTGGGCCTGCTCCTAAACTTTTGACAATTTTCAGCGCTTCTTCAACATCTATGTAGAAGTACTCGCTCATGTGTTTGCGAGACGTTCAATGAGTTCACTCCAGGTTTCGAGTGTCTCTTCGAGCGCTGCATTGAACTTCGCATTTCTTTTCACTTGCTCATCCATGGATAGAACAGCCTGACGAACTACTTCTTGGCGTGATGTACCTAATTCTTTTGAAAGTCGGGTCAACGCCTTCTCCAGTTCTTTGTCAGTGCGCAATGTAAAGGCCATGTTTGAATGATACCACTTCGGTATCAAATTTTCAATACGTACAGGTTTGCTTTGGGTTGTTGTTTTTCTCATACGACCCAACGGTCGCGGTACTACCTGGAAAAGTTCAAAATGTCTGAACTACTGGATACGAATACCAGAAATAGCGCGAGCAATAACGAGTCGCTGAATTTCTGAAGTTCCTTCGAAGATCGTGTAGATCTTCGAGTCGCGGTGCCAGCGTTCTACTGGGTACTCACGAACGTATCCGTAACCTCCAAGGATCTGAATTGCTTCTTCAGTTACCTTCACGGCAGTTTCTCCAGCGAACAACTTAGACATTGAGCCTTCTCCGTTTAGGAATGGCTTGCGAGTTGCGGCCATCCATGAGGCACGCCACACAAGGAGACGTGAAGCGTCAATCTGAGTCTTCATGTCAGCAAGCTTGAAGGCAATTGCCTGGTTCTCAATGATTGCGCGACCGAACTGCTTGCGCTCCTTGGCGTAGTCAAGTGCGTATTCGTATGCAGCGCGAGCAATTCCGAGAGCCTGCGCTCCCACAGCTGGACGTGTGGCTTCGAAAGTTGCCATAGCTGCTTGTGTGTTCGAAGACTTTCCTTCACGAGCACGAGCGAGACGCTCATCAAGCTTCTCTTTGCCACCGAGGAGGCAGCGCCCAGGAATACGACAGTCTTCGAGCACAACTTCAGCAGTGTGTGATGCACGAATACCCATCTTCTTAAATTTCTGTCCTTGACGGATTCCTTTGGTTCCCTCTGGAACAACAAATGACGCCTGACCGCGACCCTTTAGCTCTGGTTCTACAGAAGCAACGATTACGTGAAGATTCGCAATTCCACCGTTAGAGATCCATGTCTTTGTTCCGTTAAGTACCCATTCGTCAGTCTTCTCGTCATAGATTGCACGAGTGCGAAGTGACGAAACGTCTGATCCAGCATCAGGCTCAGAAACTCCGAAGGCCGCTAGCTTCACGTCGCCAGGAGTTCCGTAGCACTGTGGAAGCCATTCCATTACTTGCTCTGGTGTTCCGTTTCCTGCGAGCGCAGCAACACCAAGTGATGTTCCAAGTAGTGACATGCCAAGTCCGGCGTCACCCCAAGAGAGTTCTTCCAAGGCAATCATCATTTTTAGACCAGTCGGGTCTGAGAAGCAGTCCATGATGAAGTCCATTGAGTAGATGCCGAGTTCAGCAGCGCGGTTAATGAACTCCCATGGAGTCTCTTCGCGCTCGTCCCACTCAGATGCAATAGGGCGCATTTCGTTTACAGCAAAACCGTGCAACCATTCCTGGAGGGTCTTTTGCTCTTCGTTTAGTTCAAGTGAAAATTCAGCCATGGCTTATCTTTCTTTTAAAGGATTACTCGTGAGTAAGTACATTAGCAATGTCGCAGTAAAAGCAGAACCGCCGCCCGTAGGCGGCGGTTCAGTACTACTAATTCGGTTGGTTAGTTCAGGATGACGCGCTTGGCGAGAGGGCCGCGATCGCCGGGTTCGATGTCGAACTCAACTTGCTGACCTTCTACGAGAGTCTTACGACCCTCGCCCTGAATCTCCGAGTAGTGAACAAAAACGTCAGGCTGGCCATCGCAAGCGATAAAGCCCCAACCCTTTTCGTCATTGAACCACTTAACGGTTCCTACAGCCACTGTGGGCCTCCTTGTTTCTTTTAGCTCAGCTTTCGCCTCACCGGAGGGAACCACAACGGCAACCTCGTGTACAAGGCTACTTGGTAAATGGGTGTTCTATAAATATTTCTTCTATTTATGGATCTGGGTGCCAGATGAGCTGTCTTCAACAACCCACCCGAGACTGACCAGTTCGTCACGGAGACGGTCCGCTTCGGCCCAATTTTTCTCGGATCTGGCTGCATCTCTGGCTGTAACAAGGGCTTTAGAGGTTTCATCCACCTCATCGCTACTCGCCAGTAACGAGAGGCCCATTGATCCAAAGAGAGCATTGACAGAACTAGCTAGTGCCAGAGCACTGAACTCATCACCGGAGTCCGCGAGCGAGTTCGCAGCACTAAGCGCATCAAAGAGCGCAGCAACAGCGAGCGGCGTATTGAGGTCGTCATCGAGTTGTGCAGCGACTTCGCTGAACAAATCAGCCGACAGTCCTTCGAAGATGAAGTTGCTCTTCACTTCAAGCGCGTCACCAGCGAGGTAGGGAAGGTTAAATCTGCGAGCAAAGCTGTCGAGTCGCTCTAGCCCACGTTCTGCGTCAGCAATTGTTGCTGGAGACACTTCAATTGGTGAGCGGTAGTGCGAGCGAAGCACGAGCAGACGGTACGCACGAGCGTCAGTCTTTTCTAGAAGATCAGTCAGTGACGTGAAGTTACCGAGAGACTTAGACATCTTCTCTTCGCCCACCATCACCCAGCCGTTGTGCGACCAGTGCTTAGCAAACGAACGTCCAGACGCAACAGCTTGTGCACGTTCGTTTTCGTGGTGAGGGAACTTGAGATCAAATCCTCCACAGTGAAGATCAAATCCCTCACCGAGTAGTCCGAGCGACATGACA
>CAIKVF010000051.1 GCA_903830745.1 uncultured Actinomycetes bacterium
ACAAGTGGGTAAGTCGTTCCGAAACGAAATCACTCCACAGAACTTCGTGTTTCGTACTCGTGAATTCGAACAAATGGAAATGGAATACTTCGTTCCACCAGCCGACGCGCCTAAGTGGCATCAGTACTGGATTGATGCGCGCTACAACTGGTACATCAACCTAGGAATCCCTGCTGAGTTCCTGCGCCTGCACGAGCACGCACTCGCAGACTTGTCGCACTACTCAAAGGGAACAACTGACGTGGAGTTCGCCTACCCGTGGGGCTGGGACGAACTAGAAGGTATTGCCAACCGTGGTGACTACGACTTGACTCAGCACTCAACGCACTCGGGTACCAAGCTTGACTACTTTGACCCAACAACTAACGAGCGCTATACGCCGTACGTTATTGAGCCTGCAGCCGGAGCCACACGAGCAATGATGGCGTTCTTGCTTGCGGCATATCACGAAGACGTGGTTGAAGGTGAAACACGCTCAGTGCTTCGACTTGACTGGCGTATTGCGCCGTATCAAGTTGCAATCCTTCCGTTATCGAAGAAGCCAGAACTCGAAGGTGTGTCACGTGAAATTCTTGCGAAGTTGCAGCCTCACTTCATGTGTGACTACGACGTCACTCAGTCAATTGGTAAGCGTTACCGCCGCCAGGATGAAGTTGGAACGCCATTCTGTATCACTGTGGACTTTGACACCTTGGAAGACCAGGCTGTTACAGTTCGTGACCGTGACACCACTGAGCAGACTCGCGTAAAGATTGCTGATCTACTGAGTGATCTTCGTCGACGTACAAATCAAGAATAAGGAATAACAATGAAAATCAATAACAGAGTTACCGAGCTTCTCGGTGTTGACTACCCAATTCTTCAAGCACCAATGGGATGGATTTCACGTAGCCCACTCGCCAGTGCAGTCAGCAACGCTGGTGCCATGGGCATCATTGAAACCTCATCAGGAGAACTTGACGCCATCAAGGTTGAGATTCAAAAGATGAAGGAACTCACGAAGAATCCATTTGCGGTGAACATTGCTCAAGCTTTTGTTCGTGATCCAGATATTGTTCAGTTCGTTATTGACCAAGGCGTGCAGTTTGTTACAACGTCGGCAGGGGATCCAACCAAGCACACCAAGACATTTAAAGAAGCCGGTCTTACGGTATTTCACGTAGTTCCTACATTGGCCGCCGCCCTAAAGGCCGTTGACGCTGGTGTTGATGGCCTCATTGTTGAAGGTGGCGAAGGTGGAGGATTCAAGAACCCCCGTGACGTTTCAACAATGGTTCTTTTGCCACTTGTCTGTTCAAAGGTGAGCGTTCCTGTAATCGCCGCTGGTGGAATCACTGACGGAGCTTCAATGGCTGCAGCGTTCGCTCTCGGAGCCGAAGGTGTACTCATGGGAACTCGCATGGTTTCGTCACTCGAGTCACCGGTTCATGACAACTGGAAGAACACCATTGTAAATGGTGCTGAGACTGACACTGTGTTCCTTAACCGTTTCTCTCGCCCAGCACTTCGTGCCATCAGAACTGAGCGCACAACTCGTCTCGAGCACGAAGACAACGTCTCAATGGCTGAGTTCGCAACAATGAAAGATCTTTACTTCGGTGGCGACATGGAAGCATCAGTTGCACTTAGTGGTCAGGTGATGGGACGAATTGAGTCAATTCTTCCGGTTGCAGAGATCATTGAAGGCACCATGCGTGAATTCCACGCAGTCATCAAGAATCTTTCTACGAAGTACTAACGCTTGTAGTTGCTGGAGCTCGCCAAACCAGTGCGGGTATAACAATTGCGGCACCAAAGATTCCACCTAGCCAGCAGTCACCGGTCCAGCCGTAACTTGAGTAGACAACTCCTGCAAGGTATGAGCCAATTGATGCTCCGCTAAAGCAGCACACCATGTAGGCGCTATTTATGCGACTACGCGCCTCTGGCATGAGTGAGTAGATAACTGACTGGTTGGTTATCTGCACCGTCTGCATTCCAGCGTCCATAACAATGATTCCAATAGCGAGGCCCATGAGCATGTGCTGGCCAATGCCCAAAATTACGAACGAAACCATAAGAATTGCTGCACCAATAACGGTCATTACCTTGGTGCGCTGCTTGTCAGCCTGTGCGCCAGCTGCATTAGCGGCGAGAATGCCCGCCACACCAAAGAGACCGAAGAGTCCAATCACGGCATTTGAGTATTTAAAGGGAGCGCCCGCTAGATGGAACGAGAGTGGTGTCCACAGAGTGCTGTTGGCAGCGAATAGCAATGATCCGAGGTAGGCACGTTTTTGGAGCTGACGATGCTTCGTAATAAGTAACCAAGAACTCATCACCAGAGTCCGGTAGCGAACGTGTGAGCGAGTGGGTTCCTGTGGCAGTGCAAAATGCATGACGCCAGCCATACCAACAAGAAGTACTGCTGCGCACACGTACACCGCACGCCATCCCCAGGCCTGCGCAATGAGACCAGCGAAAGTTCGTGACAGCAGAACTCCCATAAGGAGTCCGGTCATTACTTTTCCAATGACTCGTCCACGTTGTTCCTCTGGAGCAAGGTCTGCAGCGAAGGGGATAATTACTTGTCCACCAACTGAAGTAAGTCCAATCAGCACTGAAAGCATCACGAAGAATGTGAACGATGTAATGAATGAACCAACGCCGATCATCAGCGCCGCTAACAAGAAAATACCCACGACTAACTTTCGGCGAGGGATGATGTCACCGAGGGGAACAACAAATGCGAGTCCGAGGGCATAACCAATCTGCGTACACGTCATTAACGCAGTGGCAGTTGCGGTGCTTACGTGAAAGTCACCACGTAATTGATGCAGTAGTGGCTGTACGTAGTACAGATTCATCACAATGATGCAAGCGCCAAGCGCCATAAGCAGGATCAATACGTTTGAAAGAGGCGAGTGTTCTTTCTGCGTGCTCAAGTTACTGGGCTTCAGTTGCGGGGATGGAATACGTCACTTGCGACTTTGCAACGAGCTTCGTTTCTCCGCGAGAAAAAATCTCAACATCAACCACGGCAAGCTTGCGACCAAGTTTGAGGATGCGCCCTCTTGCCATTAGATCTGTGATGGCTGGTTTACGAAGAAAGTCAATGTGCAGACTTGTTGTTACTGCGAGTAGCACCGGGCCAATTTGAGCAAGGATGGCCATCCACGCTGCAGTATCAGCGAGAGTCATCATTGTTGGACCTGAGATGGTGCCACCTGGGCGTCCGTGGCGTTCGGTGGTTGGAAGACAAACTAAGACGGTGTCCCCGGATACTTCTTCCACGCGCGGAACATCAGCATTTGGAAATGCATTAACGAGAATTTCTTGTAGCTGTTCTACGTTAAGCAATGCCACTTAGTTACGCGACCTTCTTATATTTAGCGGTAGCAATTGGCCCTAGAAGGGCCAATGCGATAACTGCGTAGATAAGTGTCATCCATGT
>CAIKVF010000052.1 GCA_903830745.1 uncultured Actinomycetes bacterium
AATGGTTGTTACCCACAATCAGCCCTAACGCAGATTGCCCAGATTCCAGGAGTACTTCGCTCGATGTACAGACGCCCACTAGCTCTGGTTGACGGAACAAAGTACTTAAATGAAATGGCGAAAAAGCATCCTAAAGATCCTCACTGGTACTTGTTTCTTTTAGTGGCTGAGCCAGAGATTCAACGAAGCGGCATTGGAACAATGCTTATGCAGCACGCATTCAATGAAATTGATCCGCAAGGGTTACCTGTGTATCTAGAAACTCAGAATGAAGACAACATTGCGTACTACCAGCGATTTGGGTTCGAGCCACGTGAGCCGCTCACCCCAGTAAAAGATGGACCGCCACTACTTCGTATGTGGCGCAATGCTCGCTAACGCTTTTTAGCGTTACTAAACACCATTTCATCATCGATTTTTCCATGCTTTAACAGCAATGTGTCTAGCGCAAAGTTTTGATACAGCTTCCAAGGTTTCTTCATTGCTTGCTGAGGAAGATTTCCTTGTGCGCGCATGATGTAGCCAGAAGAAAGACCCATTGTTGGTTCTAGATTCTCATCACTCGGAACATTTGGCGTTGCTTGACGAACACCAAGCTTTTCCATTTTGTTTAGCAGTCGACAAATGTAGTCAGCGGTGAGGTCAGCCTTAAGCGTCCATGATGCATTCGTGTAACCAAATGTTGTTCCCAAATTTGGAACGCCCGAAAGCATGATGCCCTTATACGAAACGGTCTTTCCAATATCAACTGGCACCCCATCAACACTGATACTCATTCCTCCGAGCAACTGCATCACAAGTCCTGTAGCGGTAACAATGATGTCGGCTTTGAGTTCTTTGCCTGATGTGAGAAGAATTCCATCACTGGTAAAGGACTGAATCGTGTCAGTAACGATCTCTGCTTTACCTGAAGAAATTGAAGTGAAGAGATCGCCGTTTGGAACGAGGCAAAGTCTCTGGTCCCACGGGTTGTACGTAGGGTTGAAGTGCGTATCAACGTCGTAGCCCTCAGGAAGTAGGGCCATTGCGCCTTCACGGAGTCTGCGTTTAATGAGCTCAGGCTTTTTCTGACTCAACTGGTACATGAGCATGCCGAGGGTGATTGTCTTAAAGCGAATTAACTTATGGGCAATTTTTGGTGAGAACTTCGCACGAATCTTGTCGGCGAACTCATCAACATCAGGACGAGCAACAACATAGGTTGGAGATCGTTGAAGCAAGACAACCTTGGCGGCATCTTTTGCCATGGCTGGCACGATGGTCATAGCTGTTGCACCACTACCAATGACCACAACAGTTTTGTCCTTGTAGTCAAGATTTTCTGGCCAGAGCTGAGGGTGAACAAGTGTTCCCTGGAATTTTTCTTCTCCTGGGAAATCTGGTCGGTAACCCTTGTCGTAGGTGTAGTACCCCGTGTTGCCCCACAGAAAATTGCACGTCATAGTTTCAGAAGTGTCGCTGTCGGTGTGTTTGATCGTCAAGGTCCACAACGCACTCTCGCTTGACCATTTAGCGTCCACTACGCGTCGGTTATATCGAATTCTTTCTTCGACGCCAAACTTTTCAGATGTCTCTCGAATGTAATTAAGAATCAGTGGGCCGTCAGCGATTGATTTCTTTTCACGCCATGGCGCAAACGAATAGCCAAGGGTGTACATGTCCGAGTCACTGCGAACGGCTGGGTAACGAAAGAGGTCCCACGTTCCACCACTTACACTGCGTGATTCGAGAATGGCGAACGTCCTCGATGGTGACTGCATCATTAAGTGGCAGGCAGCACCGATACCCGAAAGGCCCGCGCCGACTACTACGACATCTACGTGATTTGAACTAGCTGTGTCCATCTAGGACACATTACTTAGCCAATCGTTAACCGATTGAACCTTCCATTTGAAGTTCAATAAGTCGCGACCACTCAACGGCGTATTCCATTGGAAGTGTTCGGGTAACTGGCTCAATAAAGCCGTTCACGATCATTCCCATGGCCTGAGCCTCGGTGAGTCCACGGCTCATTAGGTAGAACAACTGGTCATCACCGATCTTGGAAACTGTGGCTTCGTGACCAATTGATGCGTCTTGCTCGCCTACTTCCATGTACGGCTTTGTTTCAGAAATTGACATCTCGTCAAGAATAAGAGCGTCACAGCGTACGAAGGCTTTCGCTCCAGTTGCGCCTTCATCAACCTTCACAAGTCCACGGTAGGAAGTGAGTCCACCATCTTTTGAAATTGACTTAGAGATAATTGTTGACGTGGTCTCAGGTGCACAGTGAACCATCTTTGCTCCAGCGTCTTGCACCTGGCCGGGGCCAGCGTACGCAACAGAAAGAACTTCACCAGATGCCTTTGGTCCCATCAAGTAAACAGCTGGGTACTTCATGGTGAGGCGTGAGCCAATGTTTCCGTCGATCCACTCAACGTGCGCTTCTGCTTCTGCGCGAGCACGCTTCGTTACCAAGTTGTACACGTTGTTAGACCAGTTCTGAATGGTGGTGTAGGTAATACGTGATCCAGGCAGTGCCACGAGCTCAACAACTGCTGAGTGCAGCGAGTCAGTTGAGTAGACCGGTGCTGAGCAACCTTCTACGTAGTGAACCTGTGAGCCTTCATCAGCAATGATGAGTGTGCGCTCGAACTGTCCCATGTTTTCAGTGTTGATACGGAAGTATGCCTGAAGTGGTTGGTCGACCTTCACTCCTGGTGGAACGTAGATGAATGATCCACCGGACCACACAGCTGAGTTCAGCGCCGCAAACTTATTGTCATTAGGTGGAATAATTTTTCCGAAGTACTTACGTACAAGTTCTGGGTACTCACGAACAGCGGTGTCCATGTCGCAGAACAAAACACCAAGGCGTTCAAGGTCTTCACGGTTACGGTGAAACACAACTTCTGATTCGTACTGTGCTGTAACTCCAGCTAAGTACTTACGCTCAGCTTCAGGAATTCCGAGCTTTTCGTAGGTGTTCTTAATCGCGTCTGGAAGGTCTTCCCATCTGTCAACCTGATTCTCAGTTGGCTTGATGTAGTAGTAAATGTCATTGAAGTCGAGGTCTGGCATGCGACTTGCGAACCAAGGAAGCATTGGCTTGCGTTCGAAGTTCTTTAGAGCGTTGAGTCGAAAGTCGAGCATCCATTGCTCTTCCTTCTTCATTGCTGACATCTCACGGACGATTGCCTCGTTGATGCCCTTCTTTGGCTTAAAGACGGCCAGGTGCTCGTCAGACCAGCCCAACTGGTAACGGCTGAAATCCAGATTGTCAATTGACATGTAGCTCCTTGGGGATTTACCCTACGTCCATAGTAGTAACTAAATGAGGGCTCATGTCTAAGAATTACTGGCAAACTGGCAATCCATGAACAAACCATCAGTCCCTAAGCGTCCGCACTCTCTCACCCACCACGGCGACACCCGAGTCGACCCCTACTACTGGCTCATGGACCGCGCCAGCGAAGAAGTGCTTTCGCACCTTCGTAGCGAGAACGAGTTCCTAAAAGAAGAATTGAAGCACCTAGAGCCACTCACCGAAGAGCTCTTTCAAGAAATGAAGAATCGCATTGAAGAAACTGACAACTCCGTTCCGTCTCGAAAGCGTTCTTGGTGGCACTACAGCCGCACCGTTGAAGGTCTCCAGTATCCAATTGTTTGTCGCCTAAAAGCAACGAGCAATGACTACACCCCGCCAACAATTGATCCACTAACACCAATTGAAGGTGAAGAGATTGTTATTGACATGAACGTAGAAGCTGGCGATAGTGACTTCTTCTCAGTTGGAGTACTCGCAATAAGTTTCGATGACAAGTGGTTAGCGGTTGGAACTGACTTCGAAGGTAACGAACGACACCGCGTGACC
>CAIKVF010000053.1 GCA_903830745.1 uncultured Actinomycetes bacterium
CGCAACAGACTTGAACTCACTGGTGCCAATGGCCGCACTTACGTGGGCGGCACTCTCGAAGTTTTCAACCATGCCTCCACTCCAGCGCAGAATTCCAAAGGAAATGCGCAGCCTCTCGGGGGCGGTGTTTGCCGCGTTCGCTGGTGCTGCCATTATCTTTTCGGTTGTGTCAATGGGGTGGGCAGCCCTAGTTGCATCACCCGACAGCTCAATCTTCATTGCTGTGAATGGTCCCGCTCAAGTTGACAATGCAGTGGCCCCAACGTTTACTCTTACTGATCAATACGCAACGAGCTATTCGCTTAACGAGCATAAGGGTAACTTCACGCTACTCACGTTCCTCGACCCGAAGTGCTGGACAGATTGTCCATTACTTGCCAATCAATTACAGCAAGTTGAAAGTTCGCTTCCAAAGGACGCAAAGCTCGACATAGTTGCTGTTGTTGCCAACGCGTATGCGACGGACCTTCCTTCACTGAACAAGTTCATCAACGAGCATGGCCTTGGGGCCATGAGACACTTCTATTTTGTAACTGGAAACCTTGCTTCGCTACAAGCAGTGTGGAACTCGTACGGGATTAATGTTGCACAGAAAAAATCAGATAAAATGAGTGTCCACTCGGACTACGTATTTATTGTTGGACCTGATGGGCACCTGCACTGGGTTATTCCAGATAATCCACCTGAGAACTGGGCGGGACAACATTCTTCAAGTTCAGAGCTACTGAGGCTGCTTCACCAGTCGGGACTCAAGTAATAATGTCACCGCTGGGCGTACTTTCGTTCTTTGGTGCAGCACTTTCTATTGCAGGCTTCATCCGTCGTCCAGCCAAGCGAGTTCGGTCGCTACTTCAGTTGGCACTCTCACTCTTTTCATGGGCGATGCTCTGGTTCTCGACTGCGTCATCGTTTGCAACTGTGGGAATGACGAACCTACCCAAGCACATGATTGGCCACGTCATTGTTATGTTTCTTGTACCCATTGGACTCATTGCGTCGGGAACAGCACGCTCTTGGTGGTGGGTGCTTGACGTAACTTTGCGTAGGCGGCTACTTAGGTGGTGGAACATTGAGCGCAAAGTACGTGTTCCACGTTTTTTCATTAACCCACTCAGCGCAGCGCTTGTGCTTAACGGCGTCATGGTGGCATCACATCTTCCATCAATTTTCGATGCGTCTATGGAGCACCAGTGGGCTATGGACTATCTGATGGAGCCTGCATTCTTATTCTCAGGTCTTTTGTTTTTTCATTTTTTAATTGTTAGTCCACCACGCACGAACAAGGTGGGAATTCGTCTGCAGCTGCTTATGGTTATTTCAACCATGCTGGAAATGCTTGTGATGGCTATGGCACTTTCGATCTTTTCGAATAGCTCGTGGTATTCAGTCATGCAACCAATGACTGGCATGTCGAACATGAACATGGCGGGAATGTCAATGCCAGCGACCACGCTTCTTGAGGCATTCCACCAGCAGCAACTTGCCGCAGGAGTTCTATGGGTGTGCGGTGACTTTTGGGC
>CAIKVF010000054.1 GCA_903830745.1 uncultured Actinomycetes bacterium
ATGGAGCGCACGTATCTAGGAATGGTTGAAGGCCACGTCGCTGAAGAGCGCGGAGTTGTCGACGCGCCAATTGGCCGGTCGTCTCGCACGCCAACACTTATGGCCGTTCGAGCTGATGGACGTCCTGCGCGTACAGGGTACGAAGTACTGGCCCGAATTGATAAGCCGCACGCAATGACACTGCTTCGTTTGCAACTTGATACTGGTCGCACTCACCAAATCCGTGTTCACCTAGCAACGATTGGTCACCCGGTGGTTAATGATCCGCGCTACGGTCACCGACGCGAAAAGCGTCTCCACGAAGACAGGTTCTTCTTGCACTCAACGACGTTGGCGTTTGCTCATCCGAGAACGGGTGAGTGGGTTACAACTACTGCTCCTTTGCCAGCGGACTTAACGCCACTGGTGCCACCAACGGTGACGCTCTAAGCGTTTTCGTGTGCGGCGATGATTGCGTCATCTCCGCGAAGAATTGCTAGTGCTTCTTCTTCTGCGCGTCGTACTCGACGAACGCCAATGTCCATCTTCGTAGCGGTTGCTTGAAGAGAGAGTGGTGTTGCGCCGTGAAGACCGAAACGAAGTGCCAACACTTCACGCTGTAGCAATGTCAACTTGTCAAGTGCACCATGAAGCTCATTGTTCATCATGTTCTGTTCAATGTCGCCAACCCAGTCGTGCTGGCTTGGAGCAACAAGGTCACCGAGTGTTGTTGCTGAGTCTGAAGATGCCGGCTGGTCGAGACTTGCCGTTACTCCAGCAAGTCCACGAAGGCCGTCGCGTACTTCTTTGCTCATTCCAGTTGCTTCGGTGAGCTCGTCATCTGTTGGCTTTCGACCAAAGATTGAAGTTAGTTCAGCAGCAGTTGCTTCGAGGCGTTGGAGTTGTTCTCCAACTTCGAGTGGAATGCGAATTGTTCGTCCGTGTTGCTGCACTGCACGCTGGAGCGCTTGGCGAATCCACCATGTGGCGTAGGTTGAGAACTTAAATCCACGTTCCCAGTCGAATTTTTCTACGGCGCGAAGTAGACCGAACGTTCCTTCTTGAACGAGGTCAACCATTTCAACGCCACGATCTTGGTAGCGACGAGCCCAGTGAAGAACGAGTCGAAGGTTTGCTGCGACCATTTGCTTCTTGGCTTCTTCGTCACCGGCGGTTACGCGCTTGGCGAGTTCTACTTGCTCGTCATAGTTAGGCATGGGGTAGCGATCTAGATCGCGCATTAAGAGACCCAACATGTCGTTGGTGTTTACAGCTGAACGGCGGACGGTCGTACTCACAACTACTCCTTTTCGTCCCCCCGGACTATTGCCTCAATGGGTATTTCTCCTACCGAGACATTGCTAATTTACCACAAGGTAATGCCGGTTTGCTCTCAGGTTTTGAAGAGAATCGTAAGAATCTGATTAGTCGTGAAGGGTGCGTTTTGCAGGCTTAAGTCCTTTTGCCTGATCAACCATGTCAGCGAGCGTAAAACTCGATAGATGCTCGCGCATGTGGTTTCCGACGTCTGCCCATACGCCAAGAAGCACACATTGGCCTTCATGGTCACATGCACCGTCTTTGTGCGGCTCACCAAAGTCTCCAGCAACAATTGGGCCATCTACCGCGGCGACAATTTCTGCCAGGGTGATGGATTCGATTTCTTTAGCTAGGACGTACCCGCCGCCAACGCCACGCTTAGAGCGAACGAGGCCAACGCCTTTTAAGTTAAGAAGAATCTGCTCGAGGTAGGGCTGTGGGAGTCCGGTCCGTTCTGCGAGGTCTCGCACGGACGTTGGCGTAGTTGCATCTCCGTGCAATGCCAGGCTCAAAAGGGCCCGGCTGGCGTAGTCTCCGCGTGTCGATACTCTCATTTCATCCAAGTCTACCGTTGGGCTGAAGTCACCCCCTATGTCTGGCACACTAACTACATGGCAGATCAACAATGGCTACACGAGGCAGTTGGCCCAAATACGAGAACAGTTCTCTAGCAGTGTCGCGGTTTTGTGACACGCAGGAACTAGGGTCGAAATTCCAGACTCGCCTCGA
>CAIKVF010000055.1 GCA_903830745.1 uncultured Actinomycetes bacterium
ATTCCACTAGCCGTTACTGCACGTGTGCAGAACAACGGACAAGCATGCATCGCAGCTAAGCGTTTCATAGTTGTTAAGGACCGTGCCGAAGAGTTCACCACAAAGTTCTCTGAAGCCATGAAGGCAGTGCCTGTTGGATCACCAATGGAGCCAACTACCGTTCTCGGGCCACTCGTAAATAAATCTCAGTACGAACTCATTACTGCTCAGGTTGCAGACTCAATCTCAAAGGGTGCAGTAGTGCACGCTGGTGGCGCACCACTAGAGGGCAAGGGCTACTTCTATCCAGCAACAGTGCTTTCGAGCGTTCCTAGTACATCACGTGCTGGATGCGAAGAGCTCTTTGGTCCAGTTGCGGTTGTGCATGTTGTTGAGGACCTCGCAGCAGCAATTGAACTCGCAAACGCCACGCCGTGGGGGCTCGGCGCAATGATTTACGCCACTGACGAAAAGGAAATCCACCAAGCAATCGTTGGAATTGATGCAGGCATGGTGTTTGCCAACGCGAACGTTGCATCTATGCCTGAGCTGCCTTTTGGTGGTACTAAAAGTTCAGGTTTCGGTCGCGAATTAGGTGCGAATGGTATTCGTGAATTCATGAATGCCAAGACGTTCTACGTGGCATGACGCAACTGTATTTCGATCACGCGGCTTCCGCGCCAAGACGTGACGAAGTTGTTGCTGCAATGGAGCAGTGGCAGCACGGTGTAGTCGGTAACCCATCAGGCGCACACCGAGCTGCACGTGAAGCACGAAAAGCAGTTGAAGATGCCCGTGACGAAGTTGCGGCGTTCTTAGGCGCAAAGCCTGGGAACGTAATCTTCACTGGTGGTGGCACTGAAGCGTGTCACCTTGCGGTTGCTGGTGTTGTTAATAAACACCGTAGGAACAATCCAACGACGTCTGTCGTGGTTTCAAAAATCGAGCACCATGCAGTTCTCGACTGCGTTGAAATGTTGGAACGTGACTACGACAACGTGAGCGTTCGATACGTTGGCGTTGACGCTGAAGGCGTGCTCGACATTTCTTCACTTGAGTCGCAACTTTCTGATGACACTGCACTCGTGAGTGTGATGTCAGCAAACAATGAGACAGGTGTTATTCAACCAATTGGTGCAGTAGCTAGTGCAGTAGGTGGCAGAAGTGTTACTCACACAGACGCAGTTGGGGCAGCTCCATTCATTGATCTTGTGGAGTTCACTAAAGACATTGACATGATTTCAATTTGTTCGCACAAGATTGGCGGTCCAGTGAATTCTGGTGCCCTCATTCTTCGCAGCGACATCTCATTCGACGCAGTGGTTCCTGGTGGTGGCCAAGAAAAAGGTCATCGCGGTGGCACCGTTGATGTTGCAGCTGCGGTTGGGCTGGCGGCTGCAGTGAAGGCAACCATGAAAGATCACGAACTAACAGTCAAGCGCGCCACTGCATACCAAGATCAAATTATTGCTGCAGCGAAGCAAATGAAAAACTGTGAAGTTACTTCGCTAAACGCTGCTCGACTTCCTGGAACCGTGCACCTCACATTTGATGGCATTGCGAGTGATGAACTTCTGTTTTTGCTCGACCAAGAAGGCGTTTGTGCCAGTGCTGCCGCTAGCTGTTCCAGCGGAGCTGCCGAGCCGAGCCACGTTCTCTCCGCTATGGGAGTCCCGCTCAATAAGGCCAGGGGATCGCTTCGGCTTTCATTCGGGGGAGAGACGAAACCAGACGAAGTTAATGCCCTTATTGAGATTCTGGGCAAAGTAGTCAGTCGCCTACAGGCTTAAGTCTCAGTGACACTGGGGACTGGCAGAATAGAACAGTGAAAGTTCTTGTAGCGATGAGTGGCGGCGTTGATTCGTCAGTTGCGGCTGGCCTGCTTATTGAGCAGGGTCACGAGGTTGTTGGCGCCACATTGAAGCTGTGGGGCGGGGTTAGTGACTCTGGCTGCTGCTCAGTTTCTGATGTTGACGACGCACGTCGAGTCGCACAAGTACTTGGAATTGATCATCACGTCTTCAACTACACCGATGAATTCGAAAAGCACGTTGTGGAACCATTCGTTGCCGGTCACGCTGCGGGACAGAGTCCAAATCCATGCATTGAGTGCAATCGTTTCTTGAAGTTTGGACTTCTCTTTGAGCGCGCGAAGCGACTTGGATTCGAGAAGGTGGCGACTGGTCATCACGCTCAAGTTGTAGAACGCGATGGGAAACATTTTCTTGTTCGCGGTGAAGATAATCAGAAAGATCAAAGCTACGTTCTTGGTTACCTCACTGAAGAGGAGCTATCAATGTTGCTGCTCCCAATTGGTCACATGAACAAGACAGCTGTTCGTGTTGAGGGTGAGCGACTCGGTCTTCGTACATGGGACAAGCCTGACTCTCAAGACGTTTGCTTCATTGAAGCGTCAAAGGGCCGTGAGGTTTTTCTTCGCAGTCGAATTCCAGTTACGTCTGCAAAAATTGTTGATCGAACAACTGGTGAGGTTCTCGGTGAGACTGATACTGCTGAGTTAATGACCGTAGGACAGCGTCGAGGTGTGCTGCCCGGTCGTGATGGTGAAAAACGTTACGTCGCCAAGGTAGACATTGCTAGTCAGCGTGTTGAAGTCGGTACGTTAGATCAAATTCTTATTTCTCGAATTGCGCTTGATGCATCATCACTCACTTTTTCGCACGCTGAACTGCGCGACGGAGCCACTGTTTTGGCTCAATGGAGCGCACATGGAATTCCGAAACGTGCAACGTTACGTAATGAAAACGGCTGGTTCATAGAACTGCACGAACCGGCTCGACCGGTGGCGGTAGGCCAGTCCGTAGTTCTCTACCGTGAAAGCGAGCCAACGATTGTTGAGGGTGCCGCAATCGTTGCCCCATCGTGAGCGCAGCCGAACGCGCAGAGTGGCTGCGCGCTGAAATAGCTAGACACAATTCTTCGTATTACGTTAAAGATGCTCCAGAAATTCCTGATGCTGACTATGACGCATTAGTCCGTGAACTTAGAGCACTCGAAGAAGACCACCCTGAACTTCGAAACGATGCTTCGGTGACGCAAAAGGTTGGAGCGGAGCCGTCAGCCGTATTCAGTGAAGTTGTGCACGTCGAAAAGATGCTGTCACTCGACAATGTTTTTGACACAGACGAACTAGAGCAATGGGCACAGCGCGCCGCTAAGGGACTCTCGGTTGACGTAAATGATCTCGATTTTGCTGTTGAGCCGAAGATTGATGGTTTGGCCCTTTCAATTACCTATGTCGATGGTCAACTCATTCAGGCCGCAACTCGAGGAGATGGCCGAGTTGGTGAAGACGTAACGGACAACGTGAAGACAATCAAAAACGTGCCTAAGTCGTTGAAGGGTGCAACCGGGCGAGTCGAAGTTCGAGGAGAAGTATTCCTGTCGAAGGCTGATTTCGAACAACTCAATAAGCGCCAGCGTGATGCTGGGGCGAAGGAATTTGCCAACCCCCGAAATGCCGCAGCTGGAAGTTTGCGTCAAAAGGATTCAGCAGCCACAGCGCAGCGGCCTCTTTCATTTCTTAGTTATCAACTTGTTGATTTAGACAACAGTCTTAATTTCACAAGCTACAAAGCAACCATTGATCAACTCAGCAACTGGGGTTTTCTGACTTCAAAAGAGTTAAGTGTTGAGCATGGTGTGAAGAAGATGATTGCACGTAGTTCGTGGTTCGAAGAACATCGTCATAGCCTGGTCTACGACATTGATGGTGTCGTCATCAAACTCGACGTCCTCGCTCAGCGAGAAGATCTTGGTTTCACGTCACGTGCACCACGATGGGCGATTGCAAGAAAGCTGCCACCTGAAGAGAGAACTACCCGGCTGCTAGCGATTGAAGTTTCTATTGGCCGCACTGGCAGAGCAACACCGTATGCCGTTCTTGAGCCAGTAGTTGTGGCTGGTTCCACGGTTTCTATGGCGACGCTTCATAATCAAGATCAAGTTGCACTGAAAGATGTTCGTCCAGGCGACCTCGTCATTGTTCGAAAAGCGGGCGATGTCATACCTGAAGTTGTTGCAGCAGTCCCTGAAAAAGACTTCAAAAGGAAGTCTGCTTGGAAGTTCCCAACAACGTGTCCTGAATGTGGTGGTGCGTTAGAGCGCGTGGGAGAAGAGTCCGACACGTACTGCGTGAATGCTGCATGCCCCGCTCAACAAATGCAACAAATAATTCACTTCGCATCGAGGGGCGCCCTTGACATTGAAGGTCTCGGTGAACAGAGGGTTTCTCAGTTGCTTGAAGCTGGTCTTATTAGTGATGTTGCTGATCTATTCACACTTGATGTTGCACGCATTGCGGCGCTCGAAGGGCTGGGAGAGCTTTCTGCGAACTCTCTAGTGAGCGCGATTGATGGGGCTAAGACAATGCCGCTCAGCCGTGTACTTGTAGGCCTTGGCATTCGTCACGTTGGACCGGTAGCGGCACGTGAGATTGCAAAAGTGTTCAAAACTTACGATGCACTAAAAGCCGCTCCGCTCAAAGTCTTGGAAGCGATTGACGGCATTGGTCCGGTGATTGCGCAATCAATGTTTGAATTTGCCCGCGACCCAGAGAGTGC
>CAIKVF010000056.1 GCA_903830745.1 uncultured Actinomycetes bacterium
ACTTCAGCATCAGTAACACCTGCTCGTACTGACTGGATGGCTAAGACCATTCTTGATGCAGGGCTCGACATTCTTGTTATTCAAGGAACAGTCGTCTCTGCTGAACACGTTTCTAAAACTGTTGAGCCTCTCAACTTGAAGAAGTTCATTCGTGAGTTTGAACTTCCGGTGATTGTTGGTGGATGCGCAAGCTACCAAGCAGCACTGCACCTCATGCGCACAGGTGCTGCAGGAGTACTCGTTGGCGTTGGCCCAGGTAACGCTTGCACCTCACGCGCAGTTCTAGGAATTGGTGTGCCTCAGGCAACAGCAATTGCCGACGTTGCTGGTGCGCGCATGCGTCACCTTGATGAAACTGGTGTGTACGTTCACGTTATTGCTGACGGTGGAATGAGTAAGGGTGGCGACATTGCTAAGGCCATTGCTTGTGGCGCTGACGCAGTGATGATTGGTTCACCACTCACCTCTGCACAAGAAGCACCGGCACGAGGATTTCACTGGGGCATGGCAACATTCCACCCAACACTTCCACGCGGCACTCGTGTTCGCACACAGGTTCGTGGATCACTCAAGGAAGTACTGCTGGGCCCAGCAAACGAGAACGACGGTCGTCTCAACTTGTTTGGTGCCCTTCGCACGTCAATGGCCACATGTGGCTATGAGTCGCTGAAGGAATTCCAGAAGGCTGAGATCATGCTTGCCCCATCGCTGCAAACAGAAGGAAAGCAGTTGCAGCGTTCCCAGGGCGTAGGCATGGGACATTGAGCGACAACGTACTTGTCGTTGACTTCGGCGCTCAATACGCCCAACTAATAGCTCGTCGTGTGCGTGAAGCACACGTGTATTCAGAAATTGTTCAGAGTTCTATTACTGCTGAGCAAGTCAAAGCAAAATCTCCAAGTGCAATCATCTTGTCTGGTGGACCAAAGTCGGTCTACGAAGTGCCGGCTCCTTCACTGGACCCAGCAATCTACGAACTTGGTATTCCAATACTTGGTATTTGTTATGGCGCACAGCTCATGGCGCAACAACTCGGTGGTGAAGTGTCACGAACTGGAGCTGGAGAATACGGTCGTACCGAACTCTCGCTGAGCGGTGATTCATCACTCATGACTGGATGGCCAAGTGCCACCACGTGTTGGATGAGTCACGGAGACGCCATTTCAAAGACCCCAGAAGGCTTTGTAATTACTGCATCAACACCAGAAGCACCAGTCGCTGTCATGGAGAACAAGGCTCGTCGACTTCACGCGGTGCAGTTCCACCCAGAAGTTGTTCACTCTGAGCGTGGTCAAGAGATCATTGTTAATTTCCTTCACAATGTTGCGGGCATTGCTCCTACGTGGACCAACACTTCAATCATTGATGAGCAGGTTGCCTTAATCAAGAAGCAAGTTGGCGATGAAAAAGTTCTCTGCGCACTATCTGGTGGCGTGGACTCTGCAGTTGCTGCGGCCCTTGTAACTAAGGCCATTGGCAAGCAGCTCACGTGCGTCTTTGTAGACACTGGTCTCATGCGAAAGAACGAAGGCGAACAGATTGAAGATACCTTCATGCGCCAGTTTGGTGTTGACCTCATTCACGTAAAGGCATCAGACCGTTTCTTTGACGCACTCGAGGGCGTCACTGACCCAGAGCGCAAGCGCAAGATTATTGGTGAGTTATTTATTCGCGAGTTCGAACAAGTTGCACGTGACTTGGCAGAAGGTGGCAATGGCCCACGCTTCTTGGTGCAGGGAACTTTGTATCCAGACGTTATTGAATCGGGATCTGGTCACGCAGCGAACATTAAGAGTCACCACAATGTTGGTGGACTTCCTGAAGACTTGTCGTTCGATCTTATTGAGCCACTTCGTGCACTCTTTAAAGATGAAGTTCGCCAAGTCGGCTCAGAGCTTGGACTGCCCGACGAAATTGTTTGGCGTCAGCCTTTTCCTGGTCCAGGACTCGGTGTGCGAATTGTTGGTGAAGTTACTAGGGAGCGCGCAGAAATCCTCAGGAACGCTGACTATGTGGTCGTTGATGAGATTAAAAAAGCTGGGCTCTACCGTGAACTATGGCAGAGCTTTGCCGTGTTACCTGCAGTGCGTACTGTTGGCGTTATGGGAGATGGTCGCACGTACGCGTATCCAATCATCATTCGCGCCGTTACTAGTGACGACGCAATGACCGCCGACTGGGCACGACTGCCCTACGACGTGATTGAGTCAATCGCGAACCGGCTTATTCGTGAAGTTGAAGGGGTCAACCGAGTTGCCCTCGACGTCACGAGTAAACCACCAGGCACCATTGAGTGGGAGTGAGTAGTAACTCGTTTTCTGACGAGTCGCTGTTCGCAGACGCCACACCCGTCGCACCTCGACCCGATCCTTCGTCACTGCTCAGTGACCTCACCGAGCCACAACACCGTGCCGTTATTCAGCGTGGTGGGCCCTTACTTGTAATAGCTGGAGCGGGGTCTGGAAAGACACGAGTACTAACTCGTCGCATTGCGCACATCTTGGCAACTGGTGATGCTCGCCCCTACGAAATAATGGCCATCACCTTTACTAACAAAGCCGCCGACGAAATGAAGAAGCGCGTCATTGAACTCGTTGGTGCTGACGCAGAAAAAATGTGGGTATCAACGTTCCACTCCGCGTGTCTTCGAATGCTCCGCATGAATGCAGAAGTTCTCGGGTACCAACGTGGCTTCACTATTTACGACGCTGGTGACGCAGAAACTGCAGTTGATCGCATTATGAAAGAACTCAACATTGACACCAAGCGCATTTCGCCGCGCAGTGTTTACTCAGCAATTTCTGCCGCGAAGAATGAAATGCTTACTCCCGCCATGTATGCAGACCGAGCCCATGGTGATGACCCAAATCACCGTCGCATTGCAGAAATCTACCGTTTGTACGCAGAGCGCTTAATGCTCGCAAACGCTATGGACTTTGACGATCTTCTACTTAATGCAGTACTCATGATGAAAAAAGATCCCGGGGTTCTTCATTCGTATCAGAGTCGCTTCAAGTATTTGTTAGTTGACGAGTTCCAAGACACCAACGGCGTACAGAATGAACTTGTATTGATGCTCGCCGCTGAACACCGTAACCTCTGCGTGGTTGGTGACTCGGACCAGTCGATCTACAGGTTTAGAGCTGCTGACGTTAGAAACATCCTGCAGTTCGAACAACGCTTCCCAGACGCTGACGTAATCATGCTCGAGCAGAACTTTCGCTCTAGCCAGACAATCTTGGACGCCGCTAACGCAGTCATTGAAAAGAACGCGAGTCGTCACGCAAAGAATCTCTTCACTGAGCGAGGTCAGGGCGAGAAGATTCGTCTCTACCGTGCGGGTGATGAATATGACGAAGGTCGCTGGATTGCTGGAGAGCTACGTCGAATGAAGAACTCGTTCAACGTTGGCTGGAGTGACATGGCGGTGTTCTACCGCACCAACGCCCAGAGCCGTGTGCTGGAAGAAGAAATGCTTCGTGCGAACATTCCGTACCGTGTTATCTCTGGAATGCGTTTCTATGACCGCAAAGAAATCAAGAGTGCACTGGCGTATGCGCGACTCATAGTCAATCCTCATGATGAAGCTTCAGCGCGACGAGTCATTAATGAACCAAAGCGTGGACTTGGAGACGGGGCACTGGCGAAACTGAGTGCGTACGCAGCTGAAAATGGTATGTCGTTTGCTGAATCACCGCATTATGCCAAGGCCGCGGGTCTCACAAGCAAAGCACTTAATGGCGCGACACAGTTCGCATTGATGCTTGATCAACTACGCGCTATGGCAAATGACCTAACGCCACGAGAGATGATTGACGCCATTGTTAGAGAAAGTGGCATGGGAGATGCACTTCGTGCAGAGAACTCAGATGAAGCAACTTCTCGGCTGGAAAACCTCGGAGAACTTGCATCAGCTGCGTCGCAGTACGACACGTTGATGGATTTCGTAGAGCGGATGGCACTCGTTGCGGATTCGGATCAACTTGATGGTGGGGCTGGGGCAATTTCTCTAATGACGTTGCACGTTGCAAAGGGACTTGAGTTTCCAGTCGTTGTCATCACTGGTTTAGAAGAAACAATCTTCCCGCATCGTCGTGCACTTTCAGATGAAGCAGAACTCGAAGAAGAACGTCGTCTTTGCTACGTCGGAGTTACTCGTGCCATGCACCATTTGGTACTCACACATGCGTGGAGCCGCACCATGTGGGGTAACCGCGCAGACGCCATCGCGAGCCGGTTCCTGATGGAAATCCCAAGTGAGTTGCTTGATGACGTTTCCACAACGCAGCCAACTCGTCGCTCTAGTTTTTCTAGTGACGATGGATTCGTTGGCCGCAGAAGTGAATTCACCGAAGGTCGTGCGTTTGGAACCGGTGCAGCGCCTCCGGTTCGATCAACTGGTGCAGAAAAGTTAGAGCTTCATGTTGGCGAGAATGTAATTCATGATCGTTACGGTGCTGGAGTAGTTGTCAGCGTTGATGGTGAAGGATCAAGCGCAAGAGCTGCTGTGAACTTTGAAGAACATGGGACAAAGCGGTTGGTTTTAGCCATGACACCACTACGTCGTGCGTAGTTTCTAAACCTTAAATAAGAACGTAACTTTTAACGAAATTAAGTGCGAGAATGGTTGCTCATGAATTCTCGTCGCCCCGGATTTAGGCCCCCAGCGCCACCACGCCCACATCGCCATGAGCCTGTGGTGTATTTGCGACGTCGAATTCTCATGATCGCCGGAATCCTCACAGTCGTCATTGTTGGTTACTACGGCATCACCTTGGGCGCAGCACTCACTAATCCATCTCTTGGTGCGAATACTTCGGCTCGTGCCGCTGAGTGGGGTCGTGAAAGCGGACTCGGATTTATGGTGACGTGGGCTGAAAACCTTGCCTACAAAATCAGTCCACCAAAGGTTGGCGGTCAACCTACAAGT
>CAIKVF010000057.1 GCA_903830745.1 uncultured Actinomycetes bacterium
CCAACTGGTGCGGTGCCGATTAGATTGCTCGGGCTACGACGGCCGGCGTGGTGAAGCTGCACGATTGCCATTGAGCCATGCGCCTTGATGCCACTGGCGAGTCGAGTGAGCCCAGGAATGTGCTGGTCACCAAAACACCCAAGCTGCCCCGAGAAGCCCTGGCCAACTGCCTGTACGTGACTGGCACAGGTCATAGTGAGTGCGAAGCCACCTTCGGCGCGCATTGTGAGCCAGTTGTACTCTTCGTCGCTCAGCGTCCCATCTGCGTGGCTTTGCTCATTAGTAAGTGGCGCCAGGGTGATGCGGTTAGTTAGTGAAGTGCCATGGGCAAATGAAATGGGTGTCGAAAGTTCAGTCATGTAAAAACATTAGTGCCGTATCAACCGTTGAAAACAATAGAAAAATCACTGAAGACCCGAAAACAAGGGGGGCCAACCTTTAGAGTGCTTTCAAGTGCGGATTCGTTTATGGAAGAAAATTAGTTCATGCAACAATGTCGAACTATCCGGTTGTCTTGGGCTCAAGCTCTTCACCCTTGTGAGTAAAAATTTATTGGCTATTAAATCCAATTAGCAACTTTGGAACTGCACGATGTCAGAAATAAAGTTTTTGATAACTACTTGGCCTTGTTGCCCTTGAGAGTCCAAAGAACTAACGCGTTAGCGTGACCATGGCCCATCTCATACTCTGACTTCAAGAAGTTCACAATTTCCATGTGCTTCTCTTTGCCACATTTAGCAATTATCTTCTGCCACTGCGCTATTGATTTCCCATACTTCTTCTCGATTGATGGGAAATAGGAAGCAGGTCCCTGTTTTGGCCATTCATTAGTTGCCATGACTACCGACCTTTAAAAATGTTTGACAAAACCTTATCTTCGCCACGTATTTAAGTCATTGATTTCAAAGTGCTGCTTAGCGACGCCTCACTAATACCATTGAGCAATGCAGACGCTTTCAAAAGCCTTGATACGAATTGGCTACGCACTTGCGTTGCTACCTCTCATTGTTGACTTGCTAATCAATAATTTTGATGTGTCTCAGTTCTTTAATGAAAGTAAGGGTGGGGCTGCTCTCTGGATCGAGCTATTCACGCTCCCCCTCGGATTGCTGTTTGTTTTAGGTGGAATTTTGGTCAAAATCTTGAGTAAAAAATAGTTAAATTCAAGTAGATTTTGGACATGGCAACTAAAACACTCCTAGAAATCCCTGCAGAAACTTCCAAGAAATTAAAGCGACTCAATACGTACGCAGGCATTTTGCACCTCGTATCCGGAGTGCTCATTTTGCTTCTCAGTAACAGCTTCACTCTGCCGGTGACGGGAACGTACACATCTGGTGGACCCGGGTCAGCTAACGACGCGCCGGTTACTTTGTTCCAGTTGCCAATTGGTCTTTGCTGTGCACTATTCCTATTTATGAGCGCAGCAGCACACTTCTGGATCATTTCAGGACCTGGGTTCTCTAGATACCAAAACGACCTGAGAAACCAGCGCAACTATGCACGATGGATTGAGTACTCCCTCTCTTCAACGCTCATGATCATTTTGATCTCAACACTCTGGTCAATCACTGATTTCGGTGAGCTCCTCGCAATTTCAGTAGCCAACATTTCAATGATTCTCTTTGGCTGGCTCCAAGAAAAATATGAGGTCCCAGGAGAAGGCGGACTTATGCCTTTCTACTTCGGTTGCATTGCTGGAATTGCTCCATGGTTAATTGTTCTGTTCCTACTTATTTCTCCAAACAGGGTTGGCACAGCATCCCCACCAGGATTCGTCTACGGAATTGTTGTGAGCCTCTTCCTCTTCTTCAACTGCTTCGCACTCAACCAGTGGCTTCAGTACAAGCAGATTGGTAAGTGGAAGAACTACCTCTACGGGGAGCGGATCTACATCAGACTTTCCTTCTCAGCAAAGTCTGCACTGGCGTGGCAAATATTTTCAGGCGCACTTGCCGCCACCATGCATAAATAGATCTCAATAGGATTTCAATATGAAAAGTAATTTCTTAGGACTTCGTTCGCTGATTTACCCCGCTAAGAATTTAGAAACCTCTAAAGCATGGTGGACCAATGTTCTTGGAACAGAGCCATACTTCGACTCTGATGGATATGTTGGTTTCAATGTTGGTGGATACGAGCTTGGTCTCAACAGTTGGTCTAGTGAACTCCATGGACCAATTACCTACATTGGCGTTGTTGACATTGAGGCAGCGATTACAGAATTACTCTCAAGCGGCGCCACTCAGTTGAGTGGACCAACAGATGTTGGTGAAGGTATCTTGCTCGCAGACTTTCAGAGCCCCCAGGGTGAAGTCTTCGGAGTCATTCAAAACCCTCACTTCAAGCTTTCTCAGAATGGATAATTACTTAGAAATAAATCGCGCGAACTGGGATAGTCGTGTTGAGCATCACCTAAAAGGTTATGACCTTGACAAATTTCGCAGTGACCCTGCTTTTCTTTCATACGTAGTCAAATTCGACAAAGAACGACTTGGAAACGTTGAAGGCTTAGACATTGTTCATTTGCAATGCCACATTGGCACCGACACACTTTCGCTTGCTCGTTTAGGCGCGAAATCAATCACCGGAGTTGACTTTTCTCCCAACGCACTTTTAGCTGCAAAGAATCTCGCTAGTGAACTCGGCATTGAAGCCACATTTGTTGAATCAACAGTTGATGACGCAGTGATTGCTTTAGGTAATAAGAAATTTGACATGGTCTACACCGGCATTGGCGCACTGTGCTGGTTGCCGGACATAAAGAATTGGGCCAAGATCGTGTCATCACTGCTGCATCCCGGGGGACGACTATTTATTCGTGAAGGGCACCCAGTTCTCTGGGCTCTCAGCTACGAGCGCACTGACGGATTGTTGTCACTTGAATACAACTACTTCGAAACCGAAGGATTGAGTTTTATAGAGGAGAAGTCTTACGTTGATCACGAAGGAGCGGTTTCATCACCTGAGTCAATTAGCTTCAACCACGGACTCGGAGAAATTATTACTGCGCTCATCAATGAAGGCATGACCATTACAGCCTTTGAAGAACACGACAGTGTGCCGTACCGTGCACTTGATGAATTAATGGATGACATTGGTAATGGTGAATTTCGACTTCGTGAAAACCCAGAGAGACTCCCTGTTTCTTACACACTTCAAGCCCGAAAAAACTAGACGTTTCCATTACAATTAGGTAATGAAAAAAGTTCTAATTACTGGTGCCAGTGGCTACATTGGCAAGCACATCACACTCGACTTATTAAACAGTGGATACACGGTTCGCGCGTCAGTGCGAAGTGAAAAGAAGGCCGAAGAGGTCCGACAGGCAATTGCCTCTCATGTGAATAGTGGCATTGATCTAAGTACGCAGTTGTCATTTGTCGTTCTCGACCTTGAAAGCGATGCTGGATGGCAAGACGCACTACGTGGCATGGATATCCTTATGCACACTGCTTCTCCATTTCCGATTGCATCACCAAAAGATGAGAACGACCTAATTAAGCCAGCAGTTGGTGGAACGCTTCGAGCCCTAAAAGCCGCTCACGAAATGGGTGTTAAGCGCGTGGTGCTCACCTCTTCAACTGCCGCAGTCGCGGGAACTGATCTGCCCGTTGGCAAAAAGGCCTTTGATGAAACTGTTTGGTCTGACGTCAACCACCCAGCTGGTCGTGTGGCCTACACAAAATCAAAGACACTTGCTGAAAGAGCAGCTTGGGACTACATAAAGACCGAAGCTCCAGAGATTGAACTCACAACAATTAACCCAGTGTTGGTTCTTGGTGCACCTCTTGACTCAAATTTTGGATCATCCGTTTCATTAATTGAACGAGTGCTTAGGGCCAAAGATCCAATGTTGCCTGATCTGCACATGTCAATTGTTGATGTGAAAGATGTTGCACGAATGCACGTCAAAGCAATCGACTTAGACGCTGCCAAGGGAGAGCGATTTATTGCAAACTCTGGGAGCATGTCATTCGTAGAGATTGCAAAAACCTTGAAGGCTGCTCATCCGGAACGAAAGATTAAGACCATGCAGGCGCCGAACGTTCTGGTGCGGATACTTGCACTATTTGATAAAGAGATCAAAGCTGCACTTCCTTCATTAGGTGACACGACTCAAGTCAGTTCAGCCAAGGCTCAATCAGTCCTAGGGATCAACTTCATTCCAGCAAAGCAGTCTGTTCTCGATACCGCAGACTTCTTAGTTCAGAAAGGTCTCATTAAGTAATGAAAGAAGGCTTCGTAGAAGGACGGCCACGTATCTGGCTCCGCATTGATGGTGCTGTGCTCTTTGTGGCATCAATCATTCTTTTTGGAATGACTCACCAGCACTGGTGGATTTATCCAGTGCTTCTTTTTGTTCCAGACATATTCATGGTTGGCTACGTCCGAAGCACAAAGCTCGGCGCACTCTTCTATAACGCCGGGCATAGTTACTTCTTGCCATCACTAGTCACTCTCTACGGATGGCACCACCCAATGGCGCTAGCAGTGGGACTTATTTGGCTTGGACACGTTGGCTTTGACCGAATGGCTGGCTACGGACTTAAGTACGACACCAACTTCAAGCACACACACCTCGGTAGTCTCTTTAAAGAAAAGCACTAGCTTTCAATTGCTCCAAGATCTTTAAGGGTTCGCCCTGAGGGCACATATTGTTCAATCACTCCATTTGGAATAAATGCACGGATAGAAACTCTCTGTTCCACTTCTGAAAGTTGTAGTGCGATTTCATCAGCGCTCCATGCAGCATCAACTTGCCACTCTTGATCAGCACTAAATGGAGTGTAAAGAACCATGTCTGGTCCTTCGATGCCGAACACGCGACCAGTAAATCGATTCTCATTGCTCGCCAGATACACAACGAGTGGTGAGACGTGTTCTGGTGCATGTCGGTCAAAATCAGTTTGTGACTCTGGCATCATGCGAAGCACTCCCGGGGATGCTTCAACCATCCTGGTTCGAGCACAAGGCACAATCGCATTCACGCGAACTCCAAGTTCTGAGAGGTCTTGAGCGTGACTTACAGTGATTGCAGCAATGCCTGATTTTGCTGCACCATACACTCCTCCACCTTGTGCAGGGTGCAGTCCAGCTGAAGAAGACGTATTAATGATTGCTCTGCCAGCACGTGGGCCAACTTCTGTCCAGTGCGCAGCGGCAAAGTGGCTGAGTGCAATAGTTCCTTTAAGGTGAACGCCAATTTCTGCGTCCACATCTTCCTCACTCAAATCAGCAAGTCGCTTTGATCTATTGATACCTGCGTTATTTACAACAATGTCAAGTTGACCAAAGTGCGCCAACGCGTCATCAATCATGCTCTTCGCACCACTCCAGTCAGCAACACTTGCATGACTCGCGAACGCTTCTGCACCAATTGTGCGCAGCTCGCTAACCACGTTGTCGGCCTGAGTGGTTCCATCAGGTAGTCCGTCGAGCCCAGCACTGAAGTCATTAACAATTACCTTCGCCCCAGCCCTAGCCAGTGCTAGTGCATGCGCTCGACCGAGTCCCCTTCCCGCTCCCGTAACAATTGCGACTTTGCCTTTGAGGCTGACCATGCTCTAAAGGTAGCAACCAATAGAAGGAGGGCTGAATCACTTGGTATTGCAAGAAAAGATAAGGTTCAATACATGACACGAGACAACGAACAGCTCCGCTTTGTAATTGAAATTGAAGTGACTGACATCGAACGATTTAAAGAAATCGCTACAAAATGTGTTGAGTTCAGTCGAACTGAACCTGGCACATTGCTCTACGACTGGTACATCGATGAAGAAGCAAAAACTGCACGGCTCTACGAGGCTTACGAATCAGTAGATGCAGTCATTGCTCATGCGAAGGGACCAGTGTTCACCGAGATTGGTATCCCATTATTTGAAACGTGCAAATTCATCAAAGTTGACTGCTTCGGTGACCCAGGCAAACTCGCGAACCGTGAAGGTCTCTGGCCCGTAACGTACTGGGGCGTCCCCTTCTCCGCACTAAAGGGCTGAGATGGCATCAACAGTTCGCTTCATTGCTCACTTTTCAATCAACGACAAGAGTGAATACAAGAAGTACGTTGAAGGATTCTTTCCACTACTCGCAAAACATGGTGGAAAATTTCTGACATATGACGATCAACCAACGGTGCTCGAAGGCTCACATGAGCCGGGTCGCACAGTGATGATTGAGTTCGAGTCAGAAGAAGCATTAATGACCTGGTGGAATTCAGATGAATACCGAGCCCTCGCAACAATTCGCCACGCATCGACGACCACTCACTCTGTTTATTTCCTTCACAGCGCACAGTAAAGAGAGCCCTACGCATGCATTCGCTTCAGTTATCTCTTCTTGACAGTTGGTGGATGTTCTATGAAACATTTTGGGCTTTAGTTATTGGTTTCTCAATCTCAGGGATGATCCAAGCCTTCGGATCAAGTTTGCTCATTGTTGAAAAACTTGGAAAGCACAATCCTTCGTCTGTTTCTAGAGCAGGTTTTCTTGGTGCAATCAGCTCAAGCTGTTCGTA
>CAIKVF010000058.1 GCA_903830745.1 uncultured Actinomycetes bacterium
GGCTCTGTGTTCACTGGCTGGCTGTGCAATGGATTATTAAGTCAACCTGGATTCATGACACAACTCAATTCGAACTTGACTTGTATCGCACAATGGGCTGTTATCCCGGTTGGGACAATCACATTTAGTTCAAACGGTGGAACAGGTTCAGTTGCATCATCAATTGATCAAATTGGCACGTCATTCACTGCGCCAGGTTCACTCGGTATGTCCAATAGTGGTTATGCATTTTTAAATTGGAACACAAGCGCGGATGGAACAGGAACGCAAGTCACTACTGGATCCGTGACTTTAGTTTCTTCCTCCATCACGCTCTATGCGCAGTGGACTCAGTTGTTGGTTATGCCAAACCCCACAGTGCATCTTGGCTTTATAGGTAGCTTCCCAGTCAACAGTGCTTCACTCACCCCACAGCTGAAATTGCAGATACAAAATCTTGCATCGTTGCTGGCTGCCGGTAAGCAAAAGAATATAACTATTTATGGCTACACAACATATTCGACTGCGAAGGCAGCCAACTTGGCGATCAGTCAAGCAAGAGCAAATTCAGTTGCGCAGTACTTACGCACACAGCTGACCGCGATGAGTGTTTTTGGTGTTTTGATAACTGCCAAAGGTGAAGGATCAGTCAGGGGACAAGTTGCCGCCGCATACAGGCGGGTCGAGATATTTGTTTAAATACCCCGACCACGCCTAGGCGGTTCTGAGTGGTGCCGGCGGAGGGATTCGAACCCCCGACCTAACGATTACAAATCGCTTGCGCTGCCGGACTGCGCCACGCCGGCTCAGAAGTTAAAAGTTTAGTCAATCCTCCAAGGTCGCTCTAGGCTTATAGAAATGACTGATACTTCCCAGCCCCAGGATGCCCCAAGACACACTGGATCACACTTCCAGCCGTCACCACGAAAGATGCTCGTAATCCTCTTTTTGTTCGCCCTGACAGCATTCATCATGCTCAGATCACCAGGAGCTGCAGGTCCTAATTTTGGAACTCCTAACATCACAACCCCTGCTGGTGTGGCGACACAGACAACAGTTCCGGTGTCACAGGTTCGAGTTCAGGTCGCAAACGGAACAGCCACAGCTGGAATCGCTCGCACGTACACACAGCAACTCATGACGCTTGGTTGGAACACTCTTCCAGAGCTAAACGGACCAAAGGTCAACGCAACAATTATTTATTACAACCCAGGATTCTTGTGGGCGGCACAAAGTATTGCTACTGCGCTCAAAGTAAGTGCAACTGATACTCAGCCACTCAACGGTCAGCAGCCTGTTGCGGGCGCGTCAAGTGATGACGTAATTGTCATCATCGGACCAGAACTCGCGGTCGCTGGATAACTATTCAGTCGTAGGAAGTTCTACGCCGTAGCGAAGCAGTGCTGCACGCAGTACTTCTGCAGACATTGGTCGAAGTTCTTCCAGCGGACGATTGCGGTGACGTCTAATACCTAAGTCAACCTGTGCGAGTGCACCAACACTGAACTTGTGCGCGATGTCAATGAGAAGAGCAATCTCAACGCCGTAGGAACTTTCCATGGATACTGCTTCGAAGGTGCTTCTGCGCCCTGCAGTTTCTCCAGCGAGTGGTTGTTTGATCTCGCCGAGACCCGGGTAGAGGAGCGACAGGATTGGTCGTGCACTGAGTTCGTTCACACGACCTCCGCCAGTTGGCATGTTGTGAAGTGGACGTTCGTAGTAGCCCTTAACGAGTTGGACTTCTTCTCTTTCAAGAAGTGGCTGAATAAGTCGAGGGACATATTCAGTCGTGGTGTTTATAACGTCGGCGTCTAAGAAGACCACTAGTTCTGAAGATGTGGCTCTAAGCCCAGCACTCATGGCTGCGCCCTTGCCACTCGCGCCGCTTAAGTTCACAACACGAGCACCGTGGTGATCTGCCACTACGCCAGTGTCGTCACTGGAATGGTCGTTCACCACCACCAGCTCGTCAATGAGCCCATGGTGGGTTGAAATTGCATCCAGCACCGCTCCAATGGTGGAGGCCTCATTCTTCGCTGGCACTATGACCGCCAGTGTGGTCTGCGCCTTAAGGGCAAGTACCACTTCGAGGTTGAACTGCTCTCGTGTGAGGGTCCAAGGGACATCATGCATAGGTCTTAAGGCTAGGGCTTGGGGCAAAAACGTGCACTTGACAAATAGGCTGAAAACAATAAGAATTGGTATCAACATCAAGAGCGACAGAGGGACGGGCCCTGTGAAGTCGCGACAACCAGTGTGAAACATGAGCACCCGCTCTTCACACCAGGTGCCAAAGCCCGAACGATGAAAAGGGAGTTTTATGAGTTTCGCAACCGGTCTTCTCTGTAGAGAGTGTGGCTCCACCTATCCAGCTGAGGCTCGCTATTCATGCGACTTCTGTTTCGGACCGCTCGAAGTCAATTACGACTTAGAAGCAGCCAAGGGTGTTGTCACGCGTGAATCAATTGAGGCAGGCCCAAATTCAATGTGGCGTTACGCGGCACTTCTCCCAGATCCAGGTGAAGAACCTGTTGACCTTGGAGCAGGCTGGACACCACTTCGCAGAGCCACACGTCTTGGTGAAGTACTCGGCGTTAAAGAACTCTGGCTAAAAGATGACACACGTAATCCAACAGGTTCGTTTAAGGACCGTGTTGTTTCGTGCGCACTTTCTTCTGCTCGCCGTCTCGGTTTCACCACTGCAGCGTGCGCATCAACGGGAAACCTCGCAACATCAGTTGCAGCACACGCGGCCTTCATTGGGTGGCCAAGTGTGACCATCATCCCAAGTGACCTCGAGAAGTCAAAGATTGCCATGACCGCAATTTTTGGTGGCACCGTGCTTGGTGTTGAAGGTAACTACGACGACGTGAACCGTCTCTGCGTGGAGCTTGTTGCTGAGCACCCAGACTGGGCATTCGCGAACGTCAACCTTCGTCCGTACTACGCAGAAGGCTCCAAGACACTCGCTTTTGAAATCACTGAGCAACTCGGATGGAAGCTTCCTGCACAAGTTGTAGTTCCTGTTGCTTCTGGAAGCCAGCTCACCAAGGTCGCTAAGGGATTCAATGAATTCATTGAACTCGGTCTCGTAGAAGGACCTGCACCAATTTTGTTCGGGGCACAAGCAACTGGTTGTTCACCGGTTGCGACTGCGTTTGCTGAAGGCGCAGAAGTCATCACGCCACAGCGTCCAAACACAATCGCGCGCTCACTCGCAATTGGTAACCCAGCTGACGGTCCGTACGTTCTTGACGAACTGCGCACTCACGGCGGCGACATTGGCTCTGTTCCAGACTCAGAGATCCTCGAGTGCATTGAACTGCTTGCTAAGACCGAAGGTGTATTCGCTGAAACTGCTGGAGGAGTAAC